>JAPZAN010000159.1 GCA_027460605.1 Candidatus Methanoperedens sp. | reverse complement strand
AATTGACTAAACCGTATGTTGATGAGATGCTCAAAGAGCGTGCTAAAGCTTCTCATCTAATAAAAGAGGCTGAAAAAACGGTATTGGATTATATTCGCCTTGTCAAGACCTTCCCAAGAAGGGTCAATCATATCCTTGCAAAGGCTGAAAAAGGAACGCTGAAGCTTGAACTGGAACACCTGGAGCTTGAAACCCTTGTTGAGGGAATGGATATACTGAGCAACAGGCTGTCTTTTAGTATGATAATTGCTGCGCTGATTGTGGGTTCTTCTCTCGTTATCCAGACAAGAATGCAGCCCAGCCTTTTTGGTGTGCCGTTTCTGGGGATTATCGGGTTTCTTCTTGCGGGTTTTCTAGGGCTCGGACTGCTTGTTTCGATTATTCGCTCTGGTAGATGGTAATGGAATCCTTCTGCATTTATCTTCGGTTTTTTTAATCAGCGGTGCCGCCCTGTCATCGAGCCGGAGGGACGCGCCTGATTGAGGAGAAGTGCGGAAAATAGGAGCTATAGAAGAAAATTATTTTTTGCCTATGTAATACAAACGAATAAAATCCACCTTTATTTTCCCATCTTTTGACTGTCTCTTAATCTCTTCCTTCACATCATTATTAAAACTGGTGATATAATCATCATCAATCCCGATGTCGTAGTATTCTCTTCCAGTATATCCATTCGCAGTGCTTGAAAGATATATGTTGAATGCATCTTCTGTTGAATAGTAAGTTTGCTCATACTCTACTTCAATTAAAACAGTAGAGAACCCCTGTCTTTCAAAAAAGAGTTTATAGTCATTTTTAGTTGGAAGGCGAAACCACGGGTCTCTCCAGTGAGAAAAGATAGGTTTAATCTTTTCATCCTGTACAACTTTAGATATAATTCTATCACTCCATGGTACCCAGTTATAGGTTCCAGGACAGGCAAGCCCCAATCTACCTGATTTCTTTAATGATTTGAAAACTGCTTTTATTGCCTTAGGTGGATCCAATCCATATCTTCAGCCGCAACCTGCCTGAATTCTATCCCTGGATACAATGCTTTAGCCTGTTTAATCATGCCTTCAGAAATATCTATGCCTATTACTCTTCCGCTTGTAACTTTACTGAGCAAATTCGTAATATGCCCAGGTCCGCAGGCAACATCAATGACGCTATCAGTGTAGCCGACTTTTAAGAGATCAAGCAGTTTCAGTGCCGCTTTTTGCTGAACCAGTGATTTTTCTTTATATTGACCTGATATATTATCGAAGGTGGTCATGTTAAGCTCCTGCGCGCTTTATTGGTCTTTCTTTGGATGCCATTATCACAAAAATGTCAAGGTCGCTGTCCGTGTCAGGTATTTTGCTCCTGTAATTTCTCTTGCAACCACAAATTTAAAAGAGTGTCTGGTGATACACCGTGCTGCCTGGCAAATTCCTGAACCTTTGCCGATAATTTATTGTCAACAGTATAGTATGTAACTTCGGATTTAATATCAACTTCAAATTCGACTGGTTTTGTTTCTTCCCAGTGCTCTGCGATGTCGTGCTTATCCCAGTATTCGCCAATTTCTTTATAGCTCTGTGCTTTTGATATGGAACTTCTATTTTTGCTCATATTTCTTCCGTTCTGCTCGTGTCATGTCCCGAGCGGATACAACAGCATGTTTATCCTTCTCTTTTTAATTACTTAAATCCTCCCCAAGAAAAGGGAAAAACTAATGCTTCAATTTTTCTATTTTTCAATAGCGGCGCCGTCCTGTCGTCGATTCGGAGGGCGCGCCAGAGGGATGCAGCACGAAGCGAGAGAGCATCTTTATCTGTTTTATTTCGTGGTGAACAATATGTTATGGCGATTTTTTCAACATATTGATTAGAACATCTACCTCTCCCTTACCACGATTTTTGTAAGCATGAAATAATGCTATTGAGAGCCAAACTAAAGTCGCCATCGAAAGTAGAACATATAGCGCCATCCAAAAATCAGCCTGAATCCCCAGAAAGTTTTTGAAATCTGTTGCAAAAAGGCTTGTAACTAAAGTTATTAAAATACCAGCCGGAGCTATCCAGTCACGTTGAGATTCCAAAATATTTTTATAATCGATTAAGCATAATTTAGCTTTATCGGCAGTAATCAAGATAGCTTCCTGAGATACATTCTTTTGAACTGTTAATCCTTCGAGAAACTCCTTGTCCAGTTCTATATATGTACGCCTCTCCTGAGGAGGTCTCCTCTCAGCCATTTTTACTTACCTCCTCGGCTTTGTAAATATTGAAATGTAGCATTTTATCTTTACTATACGTAAGCGCATAGATTATATACTGAATATAAATTCGTCTTCCATCGAGTGAGCCTATTGGTATTGGTTTGACCGAACCCGACCCCATCGGATTTTTGAAATTAAAAAACGTAACTTTTAGATTTTGAGCATCCGAAGTATTTGCTTCAACACGAAGATCATCTTTTCCTTCTTCATCCTTAAATTCGAAAATAATTTTAAGAGTTTCATTAGGCGAGCCAAAAGTCAAAGTTATTGGATTACCTGAAAATGAAATAATGTCGCCCGAAGCAATAACCTCTGTCGGACCAGATTCTATTTTTACAATCATATAATAACCTCATCTATTCGGAATTTCGCAAAATCCCCAAATAAGCAATATTGACTATTTCCGAACTTGTATACTTGCAGCATTATTATATTTCTAATTTCCGTCAAGCTTCCTTCTCTTCACCAGATGTCACTATGCCTTCAAGCTTTGCTTGCACCGCCTCCTCCCCGTTCTCTTCCTCCTTCGCAAGTGTCCAGGCACGCGGATGATGATGCCGTTCGAAGTCGTGACCATTATCTCATCGTCCTCGCGCACGCTCCTGATATCCACCACGTTCCCGTTCCTCACGTTCACGTCGATGGTAATCACACCCTGCCCTCCGCGGTTGCTGGTTCGGTATTCCTCAAATTCTGTGCGCTTCCCGAAGCCGTTCTCGGTCACTGTGAGAAGTGTTGTACTTTCTTCCACAACTGCCATGCTCACCACCTCGTCCTCGCCTACCAGCCTTACGCCCCGAACTCCGTATGCGCTACGTCCCATGTCGCGCACGTCGTTCTCGTTGAACCGAATCGCTTTCCCGTGTTTTGTCCCGATAACTGCTTCTTTTGTCCCATCCGTAAGCTTCACGGATACAAGTTTATCCCCGTCTTCAAGCGAGATTGCGATGATGCCTGTCTTCCTGGGATTTGAGAAATCAGTGAGCGCAGTCTTCTTAGCTGTACCTTTCTTTGTGACCATCAGAAGATAGTGCTTTTCATCAAACTTGCTGATGGGTATGTACGCGTTTATCTTCTCGCCCTGCTCAAGTTGCAGCAGGTTGACGATAGCCGTACCGCGCGCCTGCCTCCCTGCTTCCGGTATCCCATATACTTTCAGCCAGTAAACCTTGCCTTTGTCTGTGAAGAAAAGGAGATAATCATGAGTATTGCCGATAAAGAGGTCGCTTACGAAATCCTCCTCCTTGGTCTCCATGCCCATGACACCCTTTCCGCCGCGGCGCTGCTGTTTATATGAATCCACGGCGATGCGCTTGATATAGCCGCTGTTCGTGATTGTGATGACATCGTCCTCTTTCGGAATGAGATCCTCTGTGACAAGGTCGCCTGTACTTTCAATGATTTCTGTCCGCCTTTTATCAGCAAAGCGGGCTTTGAGGTCTGCAAGTTCTGTTTTTATGACAGAAAGTATTTTTATTTCACTTGCCAGGAGTTCCTTGAGCCATGCAATTGTTTTTAGGAGCTCGCTGTATTCAGCGTCTATCTTCTCGCGCTCAAGACCCGTGAGCCGCTGAAGCCTCATGTCGAGGATAGCTTTTGCCTGCTCAACACTCAGGCTGAACTTAGCCACAAGACCGTCACGCGCTTCATCAGGTGTCTTTGAAGCTCTTATGAGCTTGATGACTTCATCGATATTATCAAGTGCAATTATCAAACCTTCGAGGATATGGGCACGCTGCTGTGCTTTTTTAAGCTCGAACTGGCTTCTTCTTATTATTACATTCTTCCTGTGTGAAATATACTGGACGATTATTTCCTTTAACGGAAGAACAATTGGCCTCCCATCGACAAGTGCAAGGTTGATAACGCCAAAAGTGGTCTCAAGCTGCGTGTGCGAATATAGCTGGTTCAAAATAATATTCGCCTGCGCCTGTCTTGATACCTCCATTACGATGCGGATGCCGTCCTTATCTGATTCATCACGAAGGTCGGTTATCCCCGTGATTTTCTTGTCCCTTACAAGACCTGCAATATCTTCTATCAATTTTGCCTTGTTCACCTGATAGGGGAGCTCATTAACGATTATTGTTTCCTTGTTCTTTACTTCCTCGATTATTGCCCTGGCGCGCATCTTTACTGAGCCGCGGCCTGTCGAGTACGCATCCCGGATGCCCTGCCGTCCGTATATAAACCCAGCTGTAGGGAAATCAGGCCCTTTGACTACGGTCATGAGTTCGTTCCATTCGACAGCGGGATTATCTATGACCATATTAATTCCGTCAATCACTTCCCCGAGATTATGAGGCGGCATGTTGGTCGCCATGCCGACCGCGATGCCTGTCGAACCGTTGATGAGGAGGTTGGGAAGCTTGCATGGAAGAACTGAAGGCTCTTTTAATGAATCATCGTAGTTGGGTACGAAATCCACGGTTTCTTTGTCGATGTCCCCGAGTATCTCATCCGCTATTTTCCCGAGCCTGACTTCAGTGTATCGCATCGCTGCTGCGCTGTCGCCGTCGATACTGCCGAAGTTGCCTTGTCCATCAATGAGAGGATAACGAAGCGAGAACTCCTGTACCATCCTTACGAGAGAATCGTAAACAGCAATATCGCCGTGCGGGTGGTACTTACCGAGAACATCTCCCACTATCCGTGCTGATTTCTTGTAAGGCTTATCGTGTGTCATCCCTTGCTCGTTCATCGCATACAGGATGCGGCGATGAACGGGTTTCAGGCCGTCCCTGACATCCGGAAGCGCGCGCCCCACGATGACACTCATAGCGTAGTCGATGTATGAGCGTTTCATTTCAACTTCGATGTTGACAGGGGTAATTTTCTCTACGACGAGCTTCTGCTGTGGTTCTTTGGGTTCTGTGTCGGTCATGGTATCAGCTCAAATTATTATAAATTAAATGATTTCTATTTGAATCAACCATCATTGTGCTTCGCGCATCATATATTTCAATTCCTTCTTCTTCAATGGTCATTATGAAATCCCTTTTTTCTTTTTTCATTTTTTCAAGCTCTAAAGGAGAATACACCATAGGTTCAAGCGTAAGGAGAGTTTTATTCAGCTTGATTACGTCTGCAATTCTATCAATGAACCTTTTTGAGGTTTCTTTGATTAACATGAGGTCTATGTCGCTGCCTTCATGCGCTTCTCCTCTTGCATAGGAACCAAAAAGCACAATTTTCTGTGGAGCATAGTTGCTTATTATGCTCTGGATGATATCGGTGAATGCGTCCTGAATTTTTTTATCTTTTGAAATTTGTGTGATGTTTAGCATGATGGTCATCTCGCCTTTTGTGCAATATTTTTATCCATCCCCGCCATTGAAGAGCGCCTTATTGCCGTTATTCTCTAAAGTAAAGATTTTCTTTATAATCTCAGCCCAAATTCTGGATGCTATTAAAAAAGAGGAATACTTCAATTCATTTAACCGCAGATGAACGCAGATAAACGCAGATATTTCCAAAATTAATTTGTTCTTTATAGTTGGTCACCTTTTATTGCATTTTCTTTTCTTGTTAAAATCTGTAAATTTTCTAAAGTTGTTAATCCACCTTTTGACAGGGGTTTTATATGGTCAATTTGAAAATTGAGTTTACTCTTACTTTTTTCACCGCTTATTGCACATGTGTAAAATCCATTTTCATCTTTATTATTTTCAAAAACGGTATCTCGTAATTTTCTCCAATAGAGAGGAAATTTCTCTCTTAATTCAGACATCGATAATTTTTCAAGCTCTCTTTGTTCTTTTGTATCTGTTGGCTCGGCTGTTGATTTTTCAAACGGTTCGGGGAATGATTGCTTTTGTAATGCCAGATAAACTTCATTTATGAAATATTTCTGGTCAAAACCAAAAAACGCTTTCCATTGGTTTTGTTCTTTTTCCCAAAGTTCCATTAAATATTCTTTCCTTGCCCGTTCACCAAGGTCTTTTTTATAAATATTATCTGCAATATTTGTTATATCAAATTTTTCTCTATCTTTAAATTCAATAAATTGTGGTAAATTTTCATAAAGTGCATAATATCGTAAAACATCTTTAATATCCTCAATTCTATAGCCTGGGAGTTTTTCACACCCATAAAAATATTCATCTTCAATTATTTTGCATAACTGAACTAATTCATTTTCGTTTAGTATTTCTTTATCTTTTAGGTTATTAATTTTAAAGAATTCAGGCAATTCATTAATAAAATCAGAATAAGCTTTTTTAATATTATCGTAAACCAAGATTTCACAATTCTTTTGATTTTCCTCTTCCTTATCTGAGGATTTCAATAGTGAGAAGGAATACAAACCAACAGGTAGCCTTTCAATAAAATCAAGCTTTTTTAAGTCATCTGTGTCTATGGATTTATCCATTATCTTAGCAAACTCTTCTAATTTCTCAATAGAAATCAAGCGGATAAATCTCTTCTCAGTCTCTGGAGTGTCATCATTAAAATCAACATTTTCTTCAATAAATAATTTTTCTGGATTTACCCAGGCAATTTTATCCTTCCAATCATCAATAAAACTAACTATGTAAGCATATTTTGTACCACCTGCTTTTTCACCCCTTAATCCCCGACCTATCATTTGTGTCATTAAAACTGGAGAAATAGTAGGACGTGTGAGAAAAACCGTTTGAACACGGGGTAAATCAGTCCCTTCGGTTAATATATTTACATTGATTAGAACTTTTAAATCACCTTTTCTAAATCTTTCAATTTTATCTTTATTTTGTTTTGCAGAAATTGTAACACCTGTTACTGCATCGTGAATCGTGGAAACAACATAATCACTTTCAATTCCCTTTTCTCTAAAAAGTGCATTTAAAGCAATAGCATTGTCTACATTCAATGCAAAAATTAATGTTTGCTTGTACTCTTTTTCATAATTAAAAAAATGATCTACAATTCTATTATTGCGTGTCTTATTTTCCGCAATCGTTTTAGCAGTCTCTTTCCCTAATATATCAATATTAAAATCAAATTTGGAAATTTTTTTGAGATCGCTATCAGACAAATCTTTTGTTAAATCAATATTAGTTTTAATTTCCTTAAAAATTGGTTCGGATAAAATTCCTCTACCTATTAATGTTCTTAAATCTACTTTATAAATGATATCATCGGGAAATACCTTCTCTAAAAGTCCATTTTCATTTTCAGCCGTCCTGAAAGGAGTAGCGGTAAGCCCTAACATTCTGAACTCATTTACATTATTTTTTAATGAATTTATTAATCTTCTATAAGTTTTTGCTGTGGCATGATGGGCTTCATCAATTACTAAAAACAACTCATCATCATTATTTTTAATCCAATTACGCAATAGATATTCCAATCCTGAATTTAAACTATCTTTGCTTGCAACAATAATATCATCATTGGCTTTGATATTAACTGGTTTGTCGTGTGAAGACAAACCTGAAATTATTCGATAATTAAATGATTTTTTATTTTTCAATATATTAGAATAAGCATTTTTTTTAAATGTTTCTAAAGCTTGCTCCAATAACTCATGTCGATGAGCTATCCAAAGAATTTTTTTATTGTTATCGATATAATTTCTCAAAAGCCATTGAACTGCTGTAAGAGTTTTACCACCACCCGTTGGAAGAACTAATAATCCAGCAAATGGATATTTATTTGTTTTAATGATTTTTTTATCTAATTGTTGTACAGCTTCTTCTTGATGTTTGTATAGACTTCTGGGATTATTACCATTGACAACTTCTATCCTTCCTGCATAAGGTACAGACATTTTTGATTTGCTGTTGATATCTGTTGTTTCTTTATCAATTATTGAACCCGCTTCCGCATCATTTATAATCGATTCCAATTTGCCCTCATTTGGATTGTTTAAGTCTTTTAATTTGAAATATATTGTTTCATCAAGCGGAATTTCAGTCAAGTCCCATGAATGTTTTAATTCAATCAATTCCCCATTTTCCTTAGAACAAGGAATAATTTTTTGTTTTTTCAAACGTTTTAAGATCAACTCGAGTTTTTCGAAATTCCTATTTTTCATCTCAAATTCTTTCAGAAAAGTTCTATACTTCTTATAAATTACTTTTTCTGGTCGATTTTCAATTTTTGATTTAAATTCTGAGATAATTTGATCAATTTCATCTTTCTCTAGCATACGTACCACCCTTCAGATTTAATAACTAATTTACTAAGTGAGAAAGAATATACTTCAACCCTATCCACGTATCTGCGTTCATCTGCGTTTATCTGCGGTTTTGCATTTACAATTGAAGATATTATCTTAAATTCATCCATAAATGACCTTCCCCGTTTTCATAATCGATGTGATAAACGCCGCAGATACATTTTTCCATTTATCGACTTCCTGTGGTGTATAAACAATAATATCTTTAGGAATTCTTATATCACGAAGCAACTTCCTTATTTGCAGCACTCTTTTATGCATTGGTTCATCTGATGGCATTATCACCAATAAATCCAGGTCGCTATCTTTCGTCGGCGTTCCATAAACGCATGAGCCAAAAAGGATTATCTTTTCAGGATGAACTGCATTAACGATACGACTCTTTATTTCTTGAATTATATCGTCGGTTATGGGCTGCATAAAATTATTTGTTTACTCCTTTAACTTCTCATAAGGAAACATAGCTTTAACAAATTTCTTAGCTTCGCTCAGATGCTTTTTGATATCCTCAGACCGAATATCAAATGTTCCAAGAGGCGGATATCTTTCAGCGAAATAGTACCCTGACACCCGCTCGCATAAGTCCCGATAATTTTCAAGCTCATGATTGTATTTGGCAGCATCGTCCAGTAAAGCATCAAGTTCATGGATTTTCCTCAATTTCCATCCATGCTGTAAAAGAAAAGCTTTGATATATTTTTCCAAAGACTGTTGAAGAAATACAGCCGATGCTTCCACGTCATCGTAATCGAGCATGTGATGCATGCGGTTCCAATCTTTCCTTGCTATGCTCATCCAGTCGGATGGTAAGGAAGCTTCCGTCATAGGTTTAC
>JAPZAN010000158.1 GCA_027460605.1 Candidatus Methanoperedens sp. | reverse complement strand
TGAAGCATTTGTTAGAAAAATGCAGCCTGAATCAATCTTAGGGCGCTATTTTAACGTTTTTGGATGGTGAAGAAAAATATGAATGAAGGAAATAAACGTGCTGAAAAAAATCAACGAAAAAATATCCGGACTCAACAGTCAAAACTCTTAACTATCATTTCCTGTCATGACAAAAGTGATATATTTGATAAAACTATCTACAGGATTATGATACTTACCCCTTTTTTATATGGAATTGAGGAAACTATCGGGGTGCACATTATCCTTTCAAATATCTTCTGGTGGGCATCCCTCCTCCTGGTCATCACAGCATACAGGAATCGGAACCTGTGGCATGTAGGTGATACGCCATGGACTTTTTTGTTTTTAACCTTTCTTTTTTTCGGAATCCGCGAATTAGGCCACCTGAGTAGTTCACCTTTGATTGCTTCCGTACGATATGTTTTCGGTATATGGTCTGCAATTTTTATGACTTCGCTGTTTATCTATTTGTATGTGTTGATATACATGAGAAAAACAATTCCAAAGATTGCGACATATCTACCTTTTGTTCTTGCTCTTGTGTTCCCGCTTTTCATCCTTTTCCTGTTTTTTGCAGGAATAAAACCCGATGATTTGAAAAATATCATGTTTTCAATAGAAAATCTCGTATGGATAGCGGGAAGTTCAATAACCATTTTAACAACCTTCCTGCTCGGAACCCGGGCGGCGGGGGGATTTGTAAGAGTATTTATGTTATTCCAGATAGCCGCGATTTTAGCTCTATTATGGAAATTCCTGGGTCTCATAGCAAGTATGGGCTGTACAATACCTTATTCTATCAGGGAAACTCTTGAAACGCTTTTCGGGGTGTTTGCGATAATATCCGTATACGTATTGACAAAAATGCTAAAATCGTTAGCAAGGACCATTCGGTGATTAATATGGCTACTAAAGCTGAATTATATCACCTTGCACTTGAACAACTGGAAAATTCGACAGGCGATATTTTAAGCTCTGCACTGGTGACCGATGACGGGCTGGTTATGGCAAGCACGACTTCAGGAAAAGTAAACAAAGAAACCTTTGCTGCATACTGTGCGGCAGCGTTCAAACGTGCAGGAGAGACCATGGAAGAACTTTCCGGCGAGAATATCGATACATTGCTTTTTGAATCCAAAAATAACCGCATCGTAACCGTGCGTGTCGGGGAGCATGCCCTTCTGGTAGTGTTAACCAGTAAGAATGTCCAGATGGGGCTTGTACTTATCAATATACAGAAGACTGCCCAGAAAATAAAGGAATTAAGTGAAACAAGTATTTTCACACCATCCGCAGTATTGGCGATAGCGCAATAACCAAATTGACGAATCCGGAACACAATGAACAGGACACAGGCTAAAACCAAAATATGGCTGGTTAACGATAAGGAGAAGCCGATTATGGGGGAAGGGAAGGCTGCTCTTTTAAAAGCTATAAATGAGGAAGGGTCGCTTAACAAAGCATGCAGGAAAGTGAAAATTTCTTATAAACATTCATGGCTCCTGCTTAAAGAAATTGAAGAGAGCGTGGGTGAGCCTGTGATAATTAAAAAACGGGGTGGAAAAGCTCAGGGCACATTCCTGACCGAAAAAGCAATAAACTTACTTGATGAATATAATACATACGAAGCAATACTTGCACAAACCGTTTATGACAAAACTTTCTGGG
>JAPZAN010000157.1 GCA_027460605.1 Candidatus Methanoperedens sp. | reverse complement strand
CATGCTTGTAATGACACGATTGATGGGTCTTTTCCTGGCGGCTATAGCGGTTGATTTTATCTCTACGGGAATTAAAGGAATATTCGGCCTGAGTTAAAATGCATATCCTCGTAGTAACAGGGAAACTGGCAGAGAATACAGTAAAAAAGTCAGTACAGGATGAAGCCGATGTTCTCGTACTGGATATAGAGGTTGCGGCTTTTGTTACTCCCGCGCTTCTTCGCCTTTCAATGCCAGCCAAAAAATATGACCTTGTTCTCATTCCCGGTCTTGCCTCAGGTGATTTTTCAGGACTTGAAAAAGAGCTCAACACGCAAATAAGGCTCGGGCCAAAACATGCGGTTGACCTTGATTTTGTTATTTCCTTTGCAGATACCATCGCTTTTTCCAGAAAAATCCCTGCATGTGAGCTGTTGTTGGAAAAAAGGCGAAGCAGCGCATTTGAAAAGACAATCGAAATTGAAGACAGGTCAGTTTCGCCATTAACGTTAAAAGGAGTAAAGCTCGGCGGGGATTCCCGAATGAAGGTGATGGCCGAGATAGTGGATGCGGGGCATTTGACCCAGAACGAGCTCGCCAAAAAAATCTCATATTTTGTAAAACGGGGAGCTGATATCATCGACCTTGGAATTTCACTTGACACAAAGCCTGACAAAGTGAGAGCAGCAGTGAAAACTGCAAAATCAGCGACTGATGCCCCATTGAGCATCGATACTCTTGACCCTGTGCTAATCAATACGGCTCTTGATTCCGGGATAGATATCGTGCTCAGTTTAAATTCAGAAAATATCCCTGAAGTAAGGGATAATATCGTCCGGAGTTCCGCTGCTGCCGTAATAATTCCCGACTGCGTTGAGGATCTGGAGAGTTTATTTAAAAATATTGAATATGCCCAAAATTCAGGAATCAAGAATATCATCGCCGACCCAGTGCTAGAACCTGCGGGTCACGGTCTTGCGGAATCGATAGACAGGTATTACGAGTTCAGGAAACGCGACAGGGAAACGCCGCTTTTTTTTGGCATCGGCAATGTGACAGAGCTTATCGATGCCGATTCGATAGGGGTGAATGCCATGCTATCGGGAATTGCCATGGAACTTGGCGCAAGCGTCCTCTTCACGCCCGAATTCAGCTCAAAAGCCCATAACAGCGTGTCAGAATTAAAAACCGCCTCTATGATGATGGCGCTTGCAAGAGAGAGGGGAAGCGCCCCGAAAGACCTGGGAATTGATATGTTTGCGATAAAAGAGAAAAGAAGGCGGGAGTTCGGTCTGCTTCCTGAAAATGCAACAGTAGCAAAAGGAAACGGGAAATGGCATCTTGACCCGGCAGGCTGTTTTAAAATCGAGATTACAAATGAAAGGATGTTCTTGAAACAATCATAAGGCTTGGGCTTGTTTCACGCCTTGACCATGCAGGTTATCTCGGAAGAGAACTAATGAAAGCCGAACTTGCCCTGAAATTCAAGAGGAGCTATTCACAGGATGACAAATTTTGAAATCGTAAAAAAATTCTCGGATAACGATGCCATTTCTGAAATCCTGAGGCGTGCCTTGGAGACCCTGTATTTAAATACGGGGATTAAGGGGACTGATGAACCAATCGGACTGCAAGAAGGAGTTTCGCTTCTTGAAAGTACCAACCTAAACCTTCTGGGCGCAGCGGCGGACGAGTTGAGAAAACAAAGCGCCGGAGAGCTTGTCACTTTCGTCGTTGACCGGAATATAAATTATACCAACATCTGCTCTTCAAAATGCAAATTCTGTGCATTCTACAGGGAACCAGATGCAAAGGATGCATACGTGCTGACAATCGATGATATCCTGGCAAAAATCGATGAGGCGGTCAGGCTCGGAGCGACACAGATTCTCCTGCAGGGAGGGCTGAATCCCGATATCCCGATCGATTATTATGAAGAGATGCTGCGTCAGGTAAAAAAAAGATTTAATGTCCAGATGCACGCCTTCTCGCCGCCTGAGGTCGTACATATCTCAAAGTTATACGGAGCAGGTATCAAGGAAACAATATCACGTCTCCATGACGCTGGGCTTGATTCCATACCGGGCGGCGGTGCTGAAATCCTGGATGACCGCGTGCGAAACAGCGTATCTCCCAATAAGATTGGATGGAAAAAGTGGCAGGAGGTGATGCTGGCTGCCCATTCGCTTGGTATCCCGACCACAGCGACCATGGTCTTCGGGCATGCCGAGACACTCAAAGAGCGGGTGAAACACATCCTTCGCGTACGCGACATGCAGGAAAAATATGATGGGTTCACAGCATTCATCCCGTGGAGCTTCCAGTCAGAAAATACGCAATTGAGCGGGACTTCAACAGGGGTGGATTACCTGAAGATGGTCGCAGTGTCGCGCATTCTTCTCAATGGCTATATCAAAAACATACAGGCATCCTGGGTTACGCAGGGTCTTTCCGTTGCCCAGGTGGCGTTGAATTACGGGGCAAACGACCTTGGCGGGACGATGATAGAAGAGAACGTGGTCAGGGCGGCGGGCGTGCCTTTCCACAGCAAGAGTATAGATGAGTTTGTGCACATTGCGAAAAAAATGGGGCGCCCTGTTGCGAAACGGGATACGCTGTATAATATCCTGGAGCGGTATTAGTAATGTTCTCCCGGAAATCCGAAAAAATCCCCCCGTTCCATGTAATGGAAGTCCTTGAGCGGGCGAAGGAACTTGAGCGCGCAGGCAAAAGCATAATCCATCTTGAGATTGGCGAGCCCGATTTCCCCACAGCGCCGCATATCTGCGAGGCAGCGTCAAATGCCCTGAAAGCCGGAGAGACAAAATACACCCACAGTCTGGGCCTGCCGGAACTCCGGGAAGCAGTGGCGCAATATTACAACCAAAAGTTCAACCTTGAAATAGTCCGCAGCAGATTGTCATTACATCGGGAACCAGCCCCGCGCTGCTTTTGCTTTTCATAAAGGGTTACGCCCCTTTATGACGTACCGAGTCACGCCTGTCTTCGACACGCTTTGCGAACGGGAGGGCGTGTCCGGGTATGGCGCACCATACCCGTCGTTTGAAAAGCGACACCTCGCTTTATGCGGTATCCACGTATGCCTGTGGGCATACGTGTCTGCGAAGTAAAGCGGCGCAACGGTTTTTGATAAACCTTTCCTAAAGGTTTTCATGGGGCTGCTTGACCCGGGCGATGAAGTGGTGATGTCCAATCCCTATTATGCCTGCTACCCTAACTTTGTGGAATACCTGGGTGGAGAACCTGTATTTGCATATACCCACGAGGAAGAAGGTTTCGGGCTGGAGCCTGGGGCGGTTGCGGGTGCAATGACTTCAAGCTCGAAAGCCATATTGATAAATTCACCCTGCAATCCCACAGGTACGTAATGCCTCCCCAAACCATGAAGGGAATAGCAGAGGTTGCAGGCAAGATTCCTGTAATCTCTGATGAGATATACCAGGGCTTAATCTATAAAGGCAAAGACCATTCCATCCTTGAATATACAGGTAACGCTTTTGTATTAAACGGTTTTTCAAAGCTGTACGCAATGACAGGCTGGAGGCTTGGATATCTCATCGCCCCTGCAGAATATATCAGGCCGCTCCAGAAGCTCCAGCAGAATTTCTTTATCTGCGCCAACAGTTTTGTCCAGCATGCAGGGATAGCGGCGCTTCAAGGACCGCAGGAGCATGTAAAGGAGATGGTCGCCACGTATGACAGCAGGAGGCGGTACATCCTGAAGCGTCTTTCAAAGCTCGGATTCGGGATAAAAAGCGAGCCTGAGGGAGCTTATTACGTTCTTGCAAACGCAAAAAAGTTCGGTTCTGATTCGCTTTTACTCAGCAGGCGCATCCTTGAAGAAGCAGGCGTGGCAGTAACGCCTGGAATCGATTTCGGTGACGGCGCCGAAGGGTATATTCGGTTCTCGTATGCCAGCAGCCTTGAAAATATCAGGGAAGGTCTTGACAGGATAGGGGAGTATCTCAATAATTAAGTGCATAGTTCTATCGCAAATGAAATGTGATTATTTTAGCTACTCTTTCCCTTCCAGTATCTCGTCCATTTCAAGGGTTTCCCATTTTCTCTCCCCGAGCACAATCTCAAACTCCGCCGGCGTCAGCACTGGGACATGAAATCGTTCCGAATCGTCAATGGTGATTCTCGGGCATGCCGTATTCACATAAGCATCGGCTTTGAATCCAAGCAATTGTTCAGGAGTTACAAGGTCCATTATGATAATTTGCGCTGAAATACCATGCTTATTTGCGATTTCCAGAAGTCGCCTCGCAAGCGTCATCCTGTCCTGCCCGCTTTTTGTTGAAACGATTATCCCGAAGACTTTTGCATCCATCGCCTTTGCGATGTATCCGCTTCGCTTGCGAAGGAACTTTTCAGGAGAGACCACTTGTGCCTGGTTCAAATACGGGTCTGCCGCAACCACTCTTTTTCCCGTTGCAATCGCAACCCCGATGGGGTGGAAAAACCCGCTGCCAATGTAAAGGTACTCCTCGCAATCAATGCGCGCAGCCGTGAAATTGCATCCCAGAACCTGCCCCGGATAACTAACTCTCAAATCTCCTTTCCCGATAATCGTTTCCTTTCCATTGTCCCTCAGGAATTTTGAGACTTCATCCAGTTTATGAATATGCTGGACTGTAGTTACAAGACCAATCTTTTTTGTTTTTAACAGGGGAATCGCGATTTTGACTGCAGGCAGGACATCGATATTTGAACGCGTTTCAATAAAAACCACATTATCGTGTTTGCCCATTTTTGAATGCCCGAAATGGAAAAGCAAATCGACAGCTTCTGCAAGGATTGTATCAATATCGCACGCCCCGAAGCAAGGGTTACCTGAAATAATAGTACTTGCCCCGGTTTTTTCTTCAATCTCCTTTGCGATTTTAATTGCCTGCCTTTTCAAACCCTCAGGAAACTGAAGACCGATATTTTTGCATTTTTTGTCTTTTATGATTTTAAAAATGCGTTCCAGATCAAAATCAAATTGCTCCATTATAACTTCCTTGCAATGATATATGCTTCTTTTTTCTCCGGTTCAAGTACTCCGGTAATTTCCAATCCCAGGGAAGATAGCTTCTTGAGTATCGGTTCCCTGTCCCTGTCTTTTGGTAATTTAAGTACCTGTAGGAGCATTCCACCGCTTCTTAATGCAGGCAGCACATTCTCAAGAGCTTTTATAGAAGATAAAGGGCTTGAGGTGATGTCCAGAAGTAAAACATCAAATTCATCAAATTTTTCCTTTTCAACTGGTATTGTAAAAACATCGCCGAATTCCATGGTTATATTCGGGCGTTCATGCGCGAGTTTTCCAAGTGTAGAACGGAACTCATGGCTGAACTCAATACCATGAACACGGGAAGCGACCTCTGAAGCGAACATGAGAAAACCTCCGGCGCTTGAGCCTATGTCGAGTACCGTATCTCCTTTCTTAATAAGATTGGTCTTTTCCTGTATCTCTTTTAGTTTCCAGTAACCTGCGGGCTTGTCAAGCCCCTCTGTTACTTCAATGTTGTCGGAATATGCAACGTCAAACGACGGCTTGGTGATAATCCTGCCATTGACCTTCACATGCCCTTCAACAACGGCGCGTTTTGCGCGCCCGCGGGAACCAAGATTACCAATCTCGACAAGATAAGAGTCAAGCCTCATGAATCACCTGATGAAGTATTACAAAGGTTAATAGCCTACAAACTATATTAAAAACACACCCGTGCCGAGGTGGCAGAGCGGACTAACGCGGCAGGCTCGAGACCTGTTTTACCTTCTGGTAAGCTAGGGTTCAAATCCCTACCTCGGCGCTTAACTAAATGTTCAGATTTTTTACTTTACTCTTTGCCTTTTCACATGCGCTTCCTGAGCTTTCCGCCTGCTATTTGCCCGGCAATGTCTGATAGCACAAGCAATGGTATAGCAGCCAGGCCCAAACCTGAAAAAATTCTTAACAAAAACACAAACGGCACCGGGATATGCACTGCCATCATCCATTGTCTTGAGAACCTGGCTGCATTGCTCCTCAAATAACCAAATGGCAGGTTTATCAGGAATACTACCAGCATCAATTCATTTATAGACATTTTTCACTTCTCTATCCATTTTCTTTTTTGTATCTCCTTATTTAATTAGTTTGCGCAAATACAGAAAAAATGGAAAGCTGTATAGGTTGAGGGCATAACTTTACATTAACCGTAAAGTAGATAAATTGATATGTCCATTTTGAAACCATGTCAATTCAAGTAAAATAAATTAAGGAGACGATAAAATGCAGATAGACCCGATTTGTGGAATGCAGGTTGATGAAAAAACCGCACAGTATAAGACCGAATATAAGGGCAGGACTTATTATTTCTGCGCCCCCGGATGCAAGAAAGCGTTTGAGTCCGAGCCTGAAAAATATTTAAAGAGCGGGTCGGTGGGTATGGGCGGGGAAAAACCTTGGTGGAAATTCTGGTAGTTATAATGCCATTGTAATTTTTTGCACAGTTTATAATTTATACCATTTATTATCTAAATATTTGGTGGTATATCGGCAGGTTGAGGGGTGTTACAATTCCAATTTGTCTGCCGATTCTTGTTCTTTTGCAAACAGTTTTATCCATGTGATACAATTAAGTAGCCAGGAATATATTTAAATGCATACATTGAAGGAAAATCAAAATATCTGAGGGGATATAACAATGGACGAAAAGCATAACAACCAGCTCACAGTTGCAAAGGCATATCCGAACGATGCAGGAAGAGGAATAGCGCGTCTTGACCCGCATACATTAATGGTATTACAGCTTGTGCCCGGAGATATTATAGAAATCGAAGGGAAAAAAAGAACGTCTGCAAAAGTCTGGCGTGCAGACCGGAATGATTGGGAACAGAATATTATCCGGATTGACGGGTTTATCAGGCAAAATGCGGGAGTCGGCATCGGTGACTCCATTAAAATAAAGAAAGCCGAGGTCAAACCGGCTGAGATGGTAGTTCTTGCACCCTCGGAAGGCACATCCATCCAGTTCAAAGGTGAAGCCGACGAGATGGTCAAACGCCAGATAATGAAGCGCCCCGTCACTAAAGGGGATATAATACCTGTAATGAGCACAATGGCGCATCCTTTCCTGGGAAAGGTGGTAACCGGGCAGGCGATACCTCTTATCGTAACAGAAGCGGAGCCTGACGGTGTTATACTAATTACCGATAATACTGAAATAAAACTCAGGGAAAAACCGGTGGTGCTGGAGGTCACAGGGACAGGAATAACCTATGAGGACATTGGCGGACTGACCGATGAAATCCAGCGCTTGCGTGAGATGATAGAACTTCCCATGAAACACCCTGAAGTATTTGAACGGCTGGGAATAGAACCGCCAAAGGGTGTTTTGATGTACGGTCCTCCGGGGACAGGAAAAACGCTTATCGCAAGGGCGGTCGCAAACGAATCCGGGGCGAATTTCTTCTCTATCGCGGGTCCAGAGATTATGAGCAAGTATTACGGTGAAAGCGAACAAAGGCTTCGCGAAATATTCGAGCAGGCAAATAAAGAAGCGCCGTCAATTATATTCATAGACGAACTGGAATACGCGGGGCATGCCGCTTTCAGATGATGTGAGGATTGAATATATATCAGACAGGACACATGGTTTTGTAGGAGCGGACATATCAGCCCTCGCAAAAGAAGCGGCAATGAAAGCGCTTCGCAGATATCTTCCCAGAATCAAACAGGATGAAGCCGTTCCGAATGAGGTGCTTGAAAGCATGCAGGTCACGGCAAATGATTTTGAAGATGCGCTCAAGGAAGTTGAACCCTCGGCAATGAGGGAAGTGATGATAGAGATCCCAAAGGTTGCCTGGGATGACGTGGGCGGGCTTGATGAGGCAAAGCAGGAAATAAAAGAAGCTGTCGAATGGCCTCTTAACTATCAGTCGAAATTTGAAAAGATGAGCATCCGTCCTCCGAGGGGAATACTTCTATACGGCCCTCCGGGAACCGGGAAAACACTCCTTGCAAAAGCAGTCGCGACCGAGAGCGAGGCGAATTTCATAAGCGTCCGGGGCCCGCAGTTGCTGTCCAAATGGGTAGGGGAATCGGAAAAAGCGATACGCGAAGTGTTCAAGAAGGCGCGGCAGGTAGCCCCGTCTATAATATTCCTTGATGAACTTGATGCAATAGCTCCTATACGGGGCACGGAATTCGGTTCCAGGACCTCGGAACGCGTAATCAACCAGCTGCTCACAGAGCTTGACGGGATTGAAGTTTTAAAGAGCGTTGTGGTGATTGCAGCAACAAACAGGCCTGAGATCATCGATCCTGCTCTTATCCGTTCAGGCAGGTTTGACAGGCTGGTTTTCGTAGGACCGCCATCAAGGGAAGGACGGAT
This sequence comes from Candidatus Methanoperedens sp., assembly GCA_027460605.1. Taxonomy (GTDB): domain Archaea; phylum Halobacteriota; class Methanosarcinia; order Methanosarcinales; family Methanoperedenaceae; genus Methanoperedens. Next base: position 1,788 of record JAPZAN010000157.1, on the reverse strand, counting down.
AGGGATATTCAGGATTCACATGAAAAATATACCTGTCTCGGACGACGTAAATATAGAAGAACTGGCAGACCTTACGGAAAATTATGTAGGGTCTGATATAGAATCATTGTGCAGGGAAGCGGTGATGCTGGCGCTCAGGGAGAATTTCGATGCCGAGAAGGTTGAAATGAAACATTTCCTTGATGCCCAGAAGAAAGTGAGGCCGGCACTTGCCGAAGATATGATGGAATATTATGAGAAGCTACAGGAACAATTCAAAGGCGGGACAAAACAGGAACAGAAGTCTTATATAGGTTATAGATAAAAAAGCTATTTGATGAACCCGTTTAAAAAAGCTAGATTAATATTGGGTTCGTCAAAGGGATTACTATGGCAAAAATACTTGCAAAAAATTTAGCTAATAAGAGGGTAATGCTTACTGACGGGTCAGAATTAGGATTTGCCAGCAATGTGGTTATAGATACCCAGAGTGGAGAATTAGGATTTGCCAGCAATGTGGTTATAGATACCCAGAGTGGAGCTTTGGTATATTTGGTTGTCAAACCAACACCAATGGTCGAAACATCAAAATATAAAACACAGAGTGGTTTCGTATTGATACCATTTGAAGCTGTGAGAGCTGCAAAAGATTACGCTATCGTTGATAAAAAGCTGATAACTGGCAGCGATTTTGATTAAATTTTTTTAAATCAGGGGCGGTATCAGAAGGCAATGTTTTGAAGGGTGAAATAAAAGTCACAATAATTTGCTCAACTCTGGACAGGGCAAGCCAGAATATTAAAAACAATCTCCTGAATAGCAGGAAATGGCAGACTATACCCGATTCTGATTGTACAGCCCTTGAGTATAAGGATTTCAGGATTGTTGAAATAAGCGAATCCCTCATTCACCAGGATGGGATTGATAAAAAATTAAATGCGTGGGGTTTTCCGGCATCCCTTATAATCTTTGCATCAAAACACAGGAGCAAAGACGGGCGGGCTATTCTTACAGTCCATTCCACAGGGAATGTCAATGAAGCCGTTTTCGGGGGAAGCCCGAAGAAACTTGCAGTTGCAGCGCCCCAGGCTGTGCGCTCTTTACTCCGCTCCCTTAAAATAATGGCTGAAAATGAGGAATATGAAGTTACTCTTGAATGCACTCACCACGGCCCAACGGATATCGATGTACCTTCGGTTTTCATTGAAATAGGAAGTTCTGAATCCCGGTGGATAGATGATATTGCAGGCAGGCTGGTTGCAAACGCAATACTCATGTTAAAAGAAGACGACTCGCCGGTTGCTGTGGGTTTCGGGGGAACGCATTACGCCCCGAGGCAGACGGCGCTCATCCAGTCTTGCGACATCGCATTCGGGCATATATTCCCGTCCCACGCACTCGATGTACTGGATGAGGATATGGTACGCCAGGCGTTTATGAAATCAAAAGCGGATTTTGCTTATTTTGACAGGAAATCGATGAAAAGCGGGCAGCGTGAAAAATTGCGCAAATTGGTGGAAAGCATCGGATTTGAAGTGCTGAAAGAAAGCGATATAAAAGATATGGACGGCATACCATGGGAGTTCTGCCAGCAGCTCCGGAAAAGAGTGAAGGAAATTTGCCCTTCGGGCAAGCCGGTGATAACAAGCGGCATAAAATGTGAAGTTTCCTCATGCCAGGGCTGCATATGCCCGAAGGTGAAAATTGCGCGGATAAACCCGGCCCTTTTATCAGAAGCTGAAAAACTTGACAGGAACAGGTTGAAGGAATTCCTCTCAAGCCATAACATTGCATATATAGAATATGAAG
>JAPZAN010000156.1 GCA_027460605.1 Candidatus Methanoperedens sp. | reverse complement strand
TAACTTCCCTGGGATACGGCGTGGCTAAGAGCGATATCACGCTCAAGATTGGAGGGATGCATTGCGCTGCCTGTGCGCTCAATATCGAGACAGCGCTTAAGAAAACAGGCGGAATTGTTTCTGCTGATGTCAGTTTTCCACTTGAGCGGGCAAGGATTACCTACGACCCGGAACTCATTTCCGTATCAGACATGATAAAAACAATTGAGAGCGTGGGCTATACGGCTTCCGAGAAATTAGAAAAATCTGAAGCAGACCGGGAGCAAAGGGCACGCGAAGAAGAGATAAAAAGGCAGAGGATTAATTTTATAATCGCGCTCGTGCTTGCCGTCCCGATATCCCTCGGCGACATGGGGCGCAACCTTGGCTGGACGTTCGTGCCCGATATCCTGAAAAACGATTATGTGCTTTTCATCCTTGCCACAATCGTGATGCTCTTCCCCGGGCGGCAGTTTTTTGAGGGCACTTATAAGGGCTTAAGGCACGGCATGACTGACATGAATCTCCTGATAGCAACGGGAACAGGCGCGGCTTATACTATCAGCGTTGCAGCTACGTTCCTTGACCTCGGGGAAGCGTACAGGCATACTTATTATGATACCGCTGCGCTGCTTATCATGTTCATTGTGCTCGGACGGTATCTTGAGGCGCTAACAAAAGGAAAGACTTCGGAAGCCATCAGGAAACTTATGGGGCTTGCGGCAAAGACCGCGCGCATCATTGTTGGCGGGGAGGAGAAAGAGATTCCTGTTGAGGATGTGAAGGTCGATGATATTGTTGTTGTGAGACCGGGCGAAAAAATACCGGTAGATGGCAGGGTAGTCGATGGTCTCACAGCGGTTGATGAATCCATGCTCACCGGAGAGAGCATACCTGTGGAGAAAACGGAAGGCTCCGAGGTTATCGGCGCTACCATGAACAAAACTGGCATGATAAAGTTCAAAGCGACAAAAGTCGGCTCAGACACCGCGCTTTCGCAGATTATCAAACTGGTGGAAGATGCCCAGACCCGGAAAGCCCCGATACAGAAACTCGCTGATATAGTGGCGGGACATTTCATCCTCGCTGTGCATATACTTGCGCTACTTACGTTTTTCTTCTGGTTCTTCATCGGGTTTAAGGACTTCAGAGTGCCTGAAACCTTCGGGATGGGGCTGACTTCTCCTTTCCTTTTCTCCCTCCTGATTTCCATAACAGTGCTCATCATTTCCTGCCCGTGTGCTGTGGGACTGGCGACGCCCATCGCTATCATGGTGGGAACCGGAAAAGGAGCAGAGAACGGCATTCTCATCAAAGGCGGCGAGGTGCTTGAGAAGGCGCAAAAACTGGATACCATCGTGTTCGATAAAACCGGAACGCTCACAAAAGGCGAGCCCGCCCTCACAGATGTGATAGCCATAAAAGGCACCCAGAATGAGGTGCTGAGACTTGCTGCTATTGCAGAGAAGGGCTCCGAGCATCCGCTCGGTGAAGCTATCCTGAAAGGCGCAAAGGAACGCGGTATAGTCGTGCCGGACGCAGAGGAGTTCAAGGCGATACCGGGCCGCGGCGTTGAGGTAAAATACGGCGGGAAAAAAGTGCTTATCGGAACGCGAAAGCTGATGACCGAGTATGGAATGGATATTGCGCCTCATTCCAGGAGGCTTGAGGAACTTGAACATGAAGGGAAAACTGCCATGCTCGTGGCGCAGGATAATGTGATAGCGGGTATAATCGCGGTTGCAGATACACTTAAGGAGAATTCAGCCGAGGCTGTGCGTGAACTGCATGATATGGGTTTCTCTGTTGCCATGATAACAGGCGATAACAAAAGAACCGCAGATGCAATCGCAAAACAGGCAGGTATCGACAGGGTTTTGTCAGAGGTTCTTCCCGAGGATAAGGCTCTGGAGATCAAGAAACTCCAGGCTGAAGGCAAAAAAGTGGCGATGGTGGGCGATGGAATAAACGATGCCCCGGCTCTCATGCAGTCGGATGTGGGTATAGCCATAGGGAGCGGAACCGATGTGGCTATCGAATCAGCCCAGATAGTGCTTATTAAGAACGATGTGCGCGATGTAGCAAAAGCAATACGACTGAGCAGGCTCACGCTCAACAAAATCAAGCAGAATCTTTTCTGGGCTTTCTTCTACAACTCGGTGGGTATCCCGATAGCTGCAGGCATATTGTATCCTTTTACAAGCCCGCCGTTCTTGCTCAATCCCGCAATCGCAGCCGCAGCGATGGCTGCAAGTTCTGTCACAGTGACGATGAACACGCTTCTCATGAAGCGCATCAAATTAAAGGGGTGAATAATATGGAAAAGAAGCTTGGGGTTTACAGTGTTATTGCAAGCCTTGCTACTTCCGTTGTTATAATGCTCCTGTTCTACATACTTGCCATGCAGAGGGTAAACACAAACCCTGCGGAGTACAAACCTGTGGATGTGTATGCCGGCATGGTGTATGTTTTCATACTGTCGATGATCGTATCGGCATCGATATGGCCCGGAGTTATTGAGAAACGGTTTTTGAAGCAATAAAATATTGAAAATTATAGATTTTCCAGACAGGATTACAGGATGAACAGGATTTAATATCTTATCCCGTCAATCCTGTTAATCCTGTCCAGATTCATACCAGTTTTTAGATTTACGATTATTTAAGAATCTTGCTATAGTTGTTGATTTTTTCATATCAGGCGCCAAGTACGCAAAGTATTCACAAGAATATGTTTGAAAAATTCGGTTCTCAACCATAAAAGTATTTTTGCCCTATCCGCGAATATCCACAATCAGAATAACCGTATCATACGTAAACCCGAGCCTTCCGTTTTCAAGCTTCACCCGCAAACCCGTGCTGTCACCATTCACACTCTGCCTCATCAAACCTTCAATTACTTTTGTCTGCTTTGCATCGGTTCCAGCCCGACTTATCCAGTCCCCGAAATCCTGCGGGATATCCCGGTGCGTCAAATCTGAAATAACAGCCCCAGTGTCTTTGACCATGTTTTTCATTTCATGAAGCGCGTATATCCTTACATGCGAAGGGTCGCGGAGCTTTTCGATATGGTTATGGAACAGGCTCTTATCGCGGTCTTCGGACGAGACGCCGTCAATTATGATTATACGTTTTTTACAGACCCGTTTTATTTCAAGCAAAGCTTTACGCGGGTCTGGAAAATGATGGAATGCGAACCTGCATGAGACAATATCAAAGCTCTCATCAGGAAAGGGAAGCGATTCCACGTCAGAAAGCAGGAATCCGGTATTGTCCAGTCCTGATATTTCCTGCTTTTCAATGGCTTTCATGAGCATGTTGCGCGTGATGTCGCAGCCGATTACAGTTTGCGCATTTTTTGCGAACTCAAGCGCTAGAAAACCAGCGCCTGTGGCTACATCAAGAACGCGGTGGTTTTTTGCTACCCCGCTTTTTTTTACTATTTCGGAGAGATGAACACCGTCCACGAATATATTCCCTTTCGAGTATGCTTCCGCCCTGCTTCCGAATTGCCTTATCGCGCTTTCCTTGATGCCCATTATAGGGGTTTAGAGACGGGTTTAAGATATATAGGTTCTGCAATCGTTGATAAATGAACTCAAGTAAGGATAATCGACCACAGAGCACACAGAGAGCACAGAGTTGTAATAGTTCTCTGTAAGCCGAAACTTCGGCTTGCACAGTGTTGGGGTATGCGTAGCATACCCCTCGTTTGATAAACCTTTCCAAAGGTTTTCCTCTGTGCACTCTGTGGTTTTTTAAACCGGAAGATAATAAAAATTCTCTCGTTTATCAGGAAATCTATATACGGCGCACAGGAAATAATGTCTTGATAACACATTAAGAGAACACCATGAACTTTGAAGAAGTCATAGCCCTTCGAAAAGCTTTTAATTCAGTGAGGGAAAGGCAGATTCTAAACCTGCCCCATGACTTTTCCGAAAAAAAATCGAAGCTTATCTCTACACGGAAATCATGTGTCGGGAACAACGAGCTTCTTGCGGCTGCAATTGAGCGCCTTAAAAAAAATGGCATTAAAGTCCATCTTGTGAAGGAAAAGCAGGAAGCTATCGATATTATCCTTGGCGAGATTGGAAGTGAAAAACTTGTTGTCAAATCCAAATCCAATGTTACAAAGGAAATAGGATTGACAAAAGCTCTTGAGGAAACAGGTTTAACTGTAGTAGAAACCGACATTGGGGACAGGATTTTACAGGTATTGGACGCAAAACCGTCCCATCCCACAGGCCCCGTAACCCACCTTTCTGCAAAAGAAATCGCAAAGGGACTGTCAAAATACTATAATATTCCCATAAAAGAAGACCCCGAGGAAATTGTAAAGATAGTGAAAGCTGATGTGGTTTCCAGCCTGAACAGGGCAAAAACAGGCATCACGGGCGCAAATGCCATAACTGCGGAAGAAGGCTCGATTGTGATGGCACATAATGAAGGAAACATCTACGAGGTCATGCGCAAGGAAAAACATATTGTTGTAACTTCAATAGACAAGATATATCCCGATATCGAATCAGCCATGAACATGCTGAAAATCCTGAGCTATAATGCCACAGGCTCGATAATTCCTTCTTTTGTGGAAGTGATAAGCGGTGTGAGCAAGACCGCGGATGTGGAGAAGAAATTTATCAAAGGGGTTCACAGTCCTTCAGAGATTGTATTGATATTGCTTGATAACAAACGAAGTGATATGGCAAAGACCGAATTTAAGGAACTTCTTTACTGTATCGGATGCGGGAATTGCCTTCTCCATTGCCCCATGTATAACACAATCGGAAATGAATTCGGAAGTGAGAGCTACCTTGGGGGCAGGGGGGTTGCGTATCATTCACTTTACAGCGATGAGAAAAACGAGAAACTTGAGTTCTGTCTCACATGCGGCAGGTGCAAGGAGAACTGCCCTCTGGAACTGGATATACCTGCAATAATTAAAAAAATCAGAAGTGATGGGATTTCTTCTGAGATTTATTATTTTTTGAAAGCGCATGTGGTGTGGGGATATTATCAGATTCTCCTGAAATCAAAAGCTCATAAGTTCCAGAAAAATTAATATCATTATGGGCACTCTTCCTGCCTTGTTCTTTGACAGAACCTCGTACAGTAGTTGGACAAGTAGATAATTCACGATACAAGTGTAAGGTACTGTGTAGTCTTCGGTTGATAGCTACCCTTGTAAAAAGTCGGTTGATGAAAAATAAAGGATGTTAAAATTTGAGTGGTAGAACCATCTGGTCTTGCTTAATTTTTGGTGGTAAGAGACGTGGCTATTGTTTTGTGAGGGCGGTTGGGTTTACTTCCAAAATCTGAAAGTTGTATCTGTTTTTTATCTGAGATATCCATTGCGCTCATACATTTCTCTTTATCTAAAAGAAAGAAATATTGTTTTCCTCTTATGTGTTTGTGTAGATAACCTAATTTTGCTAAGCCTAAAAGGTCTGTTCTTGCAGTCTGATAGGTTATATTATAGCGTTCTTGCATTTCGTTTAAAGTTATTGGTCTTTCATTTTTACTTATATCAATAATCACGTCTGCTTGGCGGAAGTTTAGATTTGGATTTCTTTTTATTGTTTCAAAAATCTTCTTATTTTCTGACATTGTTTTTTTAATATATGTTTCGAATGATTTTAGCGCAATATCGAGTTGTCGCAGGTTGAATTTTACAAAATATGTAATGTCATTATGGTCTGTTTCGGAGTAAAGATATGCCCGCATATATTTAATCGGTGCGTTTTTTATCGCAGTGGATACCGCAACATACTCTAACCAATTATATTTTTGGGAAATTAGATGCCAATAGAATAGAGCCCTCGCAGTTCTTCCATTTCCATCATTGAATGGATGTATGTATCCTATCATATAATGAAGCACTATTGCCTTAACAATAGGATGCAGATAAAAACCACTTGGCTCAGTATTAGCAAAAGTGCAAAGTTGTTCTAGGAGTTTATTAATGCTATTATAGTCAGGCGGCTCATAAATAAGCTGCCCGTCGTCTCTTGAAAATACTTTAACCTCGTTATCCGTTCTAAAAGCGCCTTCGTACACCTTATTTTCAAGAGTATCTTTAGTTATTTTCTTATGAATTTCTTTAATAAGTTCTAATGTTAATGATTGGTTTGGTCGCGTATTATCTTTAATATACATCATGGTAATGTAATTATTCAGTATCATTTGTTCGGAGTGGTTTCGCGGCTTCCTATTTTCTCTTAACATTTGTTTTGCTACTACTCTTGTTGTTACCGCACCTTCCAATTGGCTAGAAGCTATTGCCTCCTCCATCAATGAATTGACTAAGTATTTCTTTTGTAGGTCGACTGACGGTATCTGAGCTTCAAAATCAATTTTACCTCCAACCCGCATATCCAAATCATGAAGTGTCTTCTCAATCTGTGGAGTTGGGACATAACGCAATGTCAAACCATTTAGTGGAATCATTCTAGTATTATGATTCCAATGTAACATAACAATATTTATTAGTAAAGAGCGCTAGTATAATAATATGCCATTTTTAAGTACGCGCTCAAAACTAAAGTTGGATGAAAAGGAAATCGAATATCTGAATTCACTCAGCAACT
>JAPZAN010000155.1 GCA_027460605.1 Candidatus Methanoperedens sp. | reverse complement strand
TTTTCGTGCAGAAAGGAATAGATGATATTGCACAGCACTATCTTGCAAAAGCCGGCATTTATGCGGCAAGGCGTGTCAAGAAGAGCGATATGGACAAACTCGCACGCGCAACCGGTGCAAAGGTACTTACAAGCCTCAAGGAAATCAACGAATCCGACGTCGGGAAAGCGGGTCTCGTTGAAGAGAAAAAGATTGGCGATGAGGCAATGACCTATGTCACGGAATGCCATAACCCCAAAGCAGTCTCGATTATCCTCCGCGGAGGAACAGAGCATGTTGTGGATGAGGCAGAACGCGCACTCCATGATGCACTGCGCGTAGTCGGCGTTGCAATCGAGGATGAGACTCTCGTAGCTGGCGGGGGCTCGCCAGAAGTCGAATTGGCCATGCGCTTGCGCGAATACTCAAGCACCTTGAAAGGAAGAGAACAATTAGCAGTTGCAAAGTTCGCCGAGGCCATGGAAATCATCCCCAGAACCTTAGCCGAGAATGCAGGTCTTGACCCAATCAACATGCTTGTTGAGATGAGAAGCCAGCATGAGAAAGGCAACAAGACCGCGGGACTGAACGTGTTCAGCGGCAAGGTCGTGGACATGTGGAAGGAAGGCGTAGTTGAGCCGCTTCGTGTAAAGACCCAGGCAATAAGCTCGGGGACCGAAGCAGCCACCATGATCCTGCGCATCGACGATGTGCTCTCAAGCAAATCGGCGCCAGGCGGAGGAATGCCACCCGGCGGCGGAATGCCACCTGGTATGGGCGGAATGGAAGGAATGGACTAAGGCGCCAGAGTTGCGGGCCTCCCGAGTTACGCCTCGGGAGGGCGTATCCACGCATGGCTATGCCATGCGTGTGTGCGGAGTCGAGAACCAGCAAGGTTTCGGAGTCGGCGCATACACGTATGCCCTGCGGGGCACACGTGGATTCTGCTCGGGGGTTTTGATGGACATACTTGATACTTCAAAACATACAAAAGAAGAATCTGCAAAGATTCTCTCAAAAGAACTTGAAGAATATCCTATTTTAATATTGACAGGACCGCAGGGCGGGGGAAAAACAACCCTGGCAATCCATCTGCTTTCTGGGAATGTCGGGGCTTATTTTGAAGGAAGGGCACGTGCAGCCCAGCCTGTTGTTCTTATCAGGAAAGATTTTGTTGAGAAAATGAAAGGAGAGCTTTATGAGAAAAGAAAGCTCCCCATCTTTGAAGGCGATGAGCCGGTCTATGCAGAAGTTTCGGTTTACGACCAGGTCAAATTGCTGGTTGAGAATATTTTCGACGTAATGGAAATGGGCGAGCCTGAATTAACCAGGCAGATTTCCTTATTGATAAAAAAAATGGGTGCAGAACCCAAAGAGATTGAACTTATAGCAAGCGATGAAGAGCTTGTAAAAAGAAGACTGTCGCGGCATCTTGATGCAAAAGAGCGGCTTACGGATTTGCTCCAGAAAGAAAAAAAATATGGGATAGAATCAAACCTCTGGGGCATCCAGGGGGCGAGGGTCACTGATATCTTTAACCGCGATGGGGTTACGGATTATGATGAAGACCAGATATCAAGAACTATCAAGGATTTTGACAGGATAATCCCCACAAAAGGCATGACAGTTCCGGATTGTCTTCGAAAAATGATTGACATCTCAAATAACGAGAATAAAGAAAGCGGTTTTCTTTTGCTTCACAGGGATGGAGATGAACAGATAATCAGCGACCTTGTCGTCGGAAAACAGGTCAATTCCCAGATAGGCGTAACGCTTCTTGAGATATATGTGGGCTTCAGGCAGAACAGGGCCCTTTACCGCGCTTATAAGCATGAAAAAGAAGGGAAGCTTGAAGTCATCCATTCCTACACTCCCACACTCCAGGAGCTTGAATATCTGGCAAATCCCATGATTCCGCCGCCGTCTGAGGAAATCCCGATAATGTCATCAGCTGATATTGCAGCAGCTGAGCGGTTTGATGTTATTGTATCGGTTATCGAGCCTGATGGGAAGGTGGAGTCATCGAGCAAGAAGAGAAAAAAAGAACTGCAAGAGATTGTTTCCGGGATTTTCGGGGCAGGGGAATAAGATTTCAGGGCTGCATCTGGAACGGTACGGGTGTCAGGCAGAGAATCCCAAGAATAAATGCAATAACTCCAAGGGCTAGCCTTCCTTTTCCGAGCGGCACTTCATCATCAAGTGGTTTGGGATGTCCTGCGGCTGCGAAAAACGAAAGGAAAAGACCCCATAATACCCATAAAAACCCATCACGGTTCTGGAAATAAGTAAGGTAAAACCCAAGCGAGATTAGTAAAAACGGCATAACTGTTGATACATGCTGGGCTTTTTCACCGAGCATTGCGCGAAGCACATGCCCCCCGTCAAGCTGCCCCGCAGGGATGAGGTTCAAGGCAGTCACGAACATCCCTACCCATCCTGCAAATGCAATCGGATGCAGCGCCGCTGTATTGGCTGTCGGGATGATGCGCGTTATGAATTCAAAAAGCAGCGGGATACCCAATTGAACCTGGAACGAGCCCGGATTTTGGGTGACTGGAGGTTGGAGAAGACCTATGATGGTTACCGCTACCGAGACAAAAAGCCCGATTAAGGGGCCAGAAACCCCGACATCGAACAGGGCTTTCCGGCTGGGTATCGGTCCGCTGTGCTTGATTACAGCGCCCATCGTACCTATCATATTAGGGAAGGGTATAAAATAAGGCAATGATGTGCGCATGCCGTGCTTTTTCGCTGTGATGTAGTGTCCAGCCTCGTGCGCCCCCAGTATGGTCATTATTGCGACAGTGAAAGGGATGCCTTTAAATACATCCCAGGGATTGTTTATGGGATTGGCTGCAAAAAGGAACGACCCCACGACCATCGTGGTAATAACAGTCGCAAGAGCCAGCACGACATTTATCCATTTCCGCTCCCGGGCGGGTGTAAAAGGCGAAGCTATGAGGATGTGCTCGCCCAGCTCATATTTAAAGGTGAACTGGTATCCCTTTTCGGAAAAAGCCTGCCACAATTTTTGATAGATTGTCCTCAGGTCTTCCTTCGGGATTCCAAAGAAATAGATATTGCCGTTCTCATGCTGGATATCATATATGGAGAAAAACTGGTTGATTTTTCCAGCCAGTTCTTCATCTGCCTGTGACTTATGAAGGAGATTATTCATTTCTTATTTTCTAATTGATATTTATTATGTAATTAATTCTCAAGAGGGATAAATTTTGTCCCATAATATATCATTCCCCTGTCGCTTTCTTCACCGAGTTTCCTGAATGCGGATTTTACTTTCATTCCTATATGGATATCTTCATGAGAACATATTACCTGTGAAGTGAGCCTTGGGCCTTCATCCAGTTTGATTATGGCGAGTATGTACGGTGTAAGCATCGCATAATCTTTTGCCGCGCTGTGCACTATCGTAAAGGTCACCACCTCTCCCGTGCCTTTGTATTTGAACGGGACTATCACGCCGTTCCTCCTGCATCTGGGGCACATGTTCCTTGGCGGATAATAAAACCCGCCGCATTTCTTGCAGTGCGTTCCGATAAGATTGTACAGGTTTTTAAGCCTTCTCCAGAATCTTGGAACCGACATTATCTTTCCCTCCCGAATATATGAACTACAGCAGTGCCTCCCGACCCTCCCACATTATGGGTTAGACCCGTCTCGGCGCCGTCTATCTGCCGCTTGCCCGCTTCGCCTCTTAACTGGAGCGTAATTTCCACGGCCTGTTTGACTCCGGTCGCCCCGACGGGATGACCGCATGCCTTTAATCCGCCCGATGGATTTATGGGAATCTTCCCTCCGATGGCGGTCAAACCTGATTCGGCAGCCTCTCCCCCTTCGCCTTTTTTCACAAAACCAAGGTCTTCTATAGCGCATATCTCCGCGATAGTGAAACAATCATGCACTTCTGCAAAGTCGATATCTTTCGGAGTGGTTTTTGCCATCTTGTATGCCCGGTTCGCCGCGGCTACTGTCGCATCAAGTGTGGTAATATCCGGCCTGTCATGAAGCGATATGGTCCCGCTTGCCTGCGCGGATGCCTTTACATATATCGGCGTGTCCGTGAACTTATGGGCTATCTCAGCCGGGGCCAGAACCACGGCAGACGCGCCATCCGTAATCGGCGAGCAGTCAAAGACCCGCAACGGGTCTGCCACCATGACAGAATTAAGGACTGTTTCTATCGATATTTCATTCTGGAACTGGGCTTTCGGGTTCATGGTGCCGTTGTGATGGTTCTTGACCGCAACAGCAGCGAGTTGTTCCTGTTTTGTCCCGTATTTATGCATGTGCAGCCTGGCTATCATGGCATAAAGACCCGGGAATGTGGCGCCCATTATCCCTTCCCATTCCCTGTCGGCCGCGGCTGCAAGAGCATCTGTTGTTGTTTCGACGCCTACATCGGTCATTTTCTCAGCTCCTCCCGCTATTACAATATCATGGTAACCTGATGCCACTGCGATAATCCCCTGCCGGAGCGCCAGGCCGCCCGAGGCGCAAGCTGCTTCCACGCGTGTTGAGGGAATATGCAGGCTTGCCAATCCAGAATAATCTGCTATCAGCGCGCCAAGATGTTCCTGCTCTATAAACCTGCCGCCGCTCATGTTACCCACATAGAGGGCATCGATTTTCCCGCCCTGCACATTGGCGTCTTCTATTGCGCTAACTCCCGCCTCTACAAAAATTTCCCTGAATGATTTATCCCATAATTCGCCGAATTCCGTGCATCCGACTCCGATAATTGCTACATCTCTCATGTAATCACCTTATAATTTGATTTTCCCTTTATGTCTCGCATAGGTCGCATAATTTATATATACAGGATTTGCCAGCATTTTTTCAACACTGGGCGCACCGTTGCGTATTTTTTCAATTTTATCAGTCACTTCAAAGCTGAAAGCGTCGCTTCCCGCGCCTGAACCGAACGATGTCATGAATATACGGTCTTCCGGTTTGGCAATATCAAGGGTTGCAGCCAGCCCCATCATGCATGAGCCGGAATACGTGTTGCCGAGGCGCGGCACCACAAGACCCGGTTTAATCTGCTCATTTGTGAAACCAAGCATTTTCGCCACTCGTGTCGGGAATTTTCCGTTTGGCTGGTGGAATACGGCATAATCGTAATCAGAGGGTTTTGTGCCCATCCTTTTCATGAGACCCTGCGCCGCTGACGTGACATGTTTAAAGTATCCGGGCTCGCCTGTGAACCGTCCGCCGTGTTCAGGATACGGCATTCCTTCTCTCCTCCAGAAATCAGGAGTGTCTGTGGTGAACGAATATGTGGATTCGATTTTTGCAACCTGGTTCTTTTTTCCTATGATATACGCAACTCCGCCCGCTGCTGCCGTATATTCAAGTGCGTCGCCCGGCGCACCCTGCGAAACATCAGAGCCAATCGCCATCCCGAGCTCAATCATGTCCGAATCCACCATGCCCATACACGTCTGGATGGCAGCCGTACCTGCCTTGCATGCAAACTCAAAATCGGCTAATGTCAGGTCCGGGGTTGCTCCCACAGCCTCAGCCACGACCGTGCTTGAGGGTTTTACGGCATAGGGATGGCTTTCCGAGCCTGTGTAGAGGGCTCCGATTTTTTGGGGATTTATCCCGGCGCGATTGATCGCATAACGTGCAGCCTCCACCGCGATTGTTATCGTATCCTCGTCCATGTCGGGCACTGATTTTTCATAAACCATGAGCCCGTCAATTATACTGTTTGCATTTGCACCCCATACTTTAGCTATCTCTTCAACCTTGATCCTGTAACGGGGTATGTAAACACCGTATGAAACAATTCCAACACTCATTTTTCCACCTCAGTTTGTATTTCAAAATAGGATATTAATGTTTTATATCATGCGATTGAAGCGCACGAATCAGGTCTGTCATTGGCATGACCGTAGCGATGAGCGGCATGTGTTCGATTTCTGCTATTTTTGCTGCTACCTTGTCGACCTGTGATGCCGGAATCCCATGGATTACAACCAGGGCAGGTTTCAGATTGGTCACTCTCAGGGCTACCATTGGCGATCTTCCTGTAGAGACCTCGGTATATATCATTGCCCTTTCTGAACTCCAGCCGTACAACTTCTGGAACTCGTTATAAGAAAGTTGGAGGATTGCCCGTAAGCTATTGACAATGGTGTATCCGTACAACGGTTTTATAAATTCGCTGCCCGGGCTGTACACAACTTCCCCGTTCACCAGTTTTGTTATTTCCTCCACGGTGATAGGCGAAAGGTACTCATGAATATCATAAATTGCATCTGCGCTGAAACCTCCCCGTAACATCCCTTCGTAGGAACGGATTTTCGCTCCTCCTTTTGCGGCGTCCATTTCAATAATCGCCTCAACAATGCCATTTTTTTAATGTTTCTCCGGGATTATCTGATAGTGTAATCTCACCTGCCATTTTTTCTGCAAGTTTATTTCGCAAATCCTGGTCAGAACCATTGAGGGGGGGATTATTGATACCAGAAGTAAGAGAGACAGGCGATGAGGCAACAGCTGCTTTTTCGGTCATGTTAAGGCGGGTTATGATGTGAAGGCATATAAAACTAACGAAGAGTACTTCGTCAAATAACGAAGTGGGATTTTTTAAAGTTCAAATCACTTCCCTGGGGTCAGTAATCTCGCCGCGCAAAGCACTCGCCGCCGCCGTTTCAGGCGATGATAGATAAATAAGACCTCCGGCTCCCATCCTGCCTTTGAAGTTCCTGTTGGAAGTTGAGAGGCATGTCTCGCCTTCGCATATCACTCCCATGTGCGCCCCGAGACACGGCCCGCAGCCCGGCGGGGCAATAATTACGCCTGCTTTCAAAAGCGCGGCTATTATGCCTGATTCCGTGGCTTTAATCAGCACAGAACGTGAAGCAGGCAGCACAATCGTCCTGACTTTTACCTTTTTGCCGCTCAGGATTTTTGCAACAACCTCCAGATCCTCATAACGCCCGTTAGTGCACGATCCTATGAAAACCTGGTCAAGCGGTGTGCCTGCCACTTCGCCAACATTGAAAACATTATCGACTTCATGAGGCTTCGCAATTTGCGGCTCAAGTTCACCTGCATCGAAATTGAATTCTTCGCAATACTGCGCGTCCTCATCGGCATAAACAGGCGTATATTTTTCCCTGGCTCTTCCCTTCAGGTATTCAAAGGTTTTTTTATCTGGCGGTACGATGCCCGCTTTTGCTCCCATCTCGATAGCCATGTTGCACAGCGTCATGCGCTCTGCCATTGAAAATTCGCTTATTGTCTCGCCGTAATATTCAATTGCTTTGTAATTTGCCCCGTCTGCGCCCACGTTTTTGATGATATTAAGCGTCAGGTCTTTTGCAGATACGCCCATGCTAAGTTTTCCTTTCACGGTTATCTTTATGGTTTTCGGGACGCGAAGCCACAGTTTGCCGGTTGCGAAAATCTCAGCCATATCAGTTGCCCCTACACCGGTCGCGAACGCCCCGAAGGCGCCGTAAGTGCATGAGTGCGAATCCGCTCCGATTATGAGTTTTCCTGGCATGGCAAACCCCTGCTCAGGCAATACCTGGTGGCATATCCCTTCTCCGACATCGAAGAAATTTGTGATTCCCTGCTCTTTTATCCAGTTCCTGATATTTTGCTGCAATTTTGCCGCAGTTTCATTGTTGGCAGGCGCAATATGGTCAAAAGGTATTATTATCCGTCCCGGGTCCCAGACCTTCTTTGCGCCCATCTCCCGAAATGCCCGGACGGCGAGCACGCTTGTCCCGTCATGCGCCATCGCGTAATCTATATTTGCCACGACAAAATCATCCGCTGACGCAGGTTTGCCGCATGCGCGGCTGAGTATTTTTTCACTTATGGTCGGCATTTTATGATTATAGGATTTTTAAAAATAAATAGGTATTTACGGGAATGAAAAAAAATTTAGTCAAATGGGGTCAAGGGGTAGAGAACCCTCATGCTTTCAAGCATGAGATGAATCGTACCCCTTGTAAAAGCACAGAAAAGTTTCAAAAAACCAGTTGTAGAAGTAGCAAGCAAGAGTCTCATAACTTGCATCAG
>JAPZAN010000154.1 GCA_027460605.1 Candidatus Methanoperedens sp. | reverse complement strand
AAACTGACAGGCTCGGTAGAGATAAAAGAAATAGGCACACTGCTTGATTTCATCATGGATTATGACAGAGTCGTGTGGTTTTAGGTGATAATATGACAAAGCAACTTACAATCGTATCAATAAACGGCCCTTACAGGGACGAAGGCGTGTTCACAATGATGAGGCTTGCCCATGCGGCAAAAGAAAAAGGCATAACCGTCAATTTCTTTAACTATCTTGACGCCACCGTAATCGCCCACAGGGACCAGGCGCCAAAAGAGTTTCCTACCATAGAAACTATTTTCGGAACAATAGTGAAAAAAGGCATAAAGCATCCAAAAGCAGATGCAATTGCATGCATAAAATGCACAGACGCCCGCGGCGTCACAAAGCAGCAGACAGAAGGAGTCATTATCGGTGGGCTTTATGACCTTGCCGAATGGACTGCCGAATCCGATAAAACCATACTAATAGGGTGATAACATGAGCAAGAAAGTAAATATAATTGTAACACAGCCGCCTTACGGGAAAGAAGATGCGTTCGGGGCAGTCCCCATGGCTGCATCACAGGTTGCGGCAGGGAATGAGGCTTCTTTGATTTTTGCAAGCGGCGGGGTACATTCCATAGTGAAAGGGCAGAAGACGGGTTACGGAGACCTTGCAGTCTGGCTAAAAGATGTGCCGTCCGTGGAAGCTGAAATAATCAAGAATATCGAGATAGTCAGTTTCTTTGGTCAACCTGGTATTCTGATGACAGAGATAATTCCCGATGAAACGCTGGATGTGCGCGGCGAATGCTGCCCATATCCTCTTATTTTAACCAAGAAAAAAGTGGAACAATTAAAAAGCGGGCAGATTTTACATGTGATTGCTGACGACCCGGTCGCGCCCCAGAACATCGATTCCTGGGCGAAAAAGTCGGGGAACAAACTGCTTGCCGTAAAGCAGGACGGTAAGATATTCAATATCTTTGTGCAGAGGACTTAGGCTTTCCCTGTTGACTCTCCCAGCACAACACCGGTCGCGATAAGATGCGCCACGCGAAGAGGCTCAGGGATATTGCTGTGTGTTGATGTCGTGCGCACAAGCTCAACCGCGCTTTCCTTATCGATGCCGCACAACTGGATAAAAACGGGGTTCTCCTGCGCTATTTTATATATTTTGCCTGCACGCTTGATTATTTCCCACCTTTTTTCCGTTTCAGGTAAATGTTCGAGGGCGAGTTTGATTTTCTCAAAATCCGGGCATGAGCGCATGAAAACAATTACTGGAATATTTGTTTCTCCAAATATTTTTTCTATATCCACGGGATTGAACCCTGCGTATGTGACGCCGTCAAGCATTATTACCCTTATCTGTGAGTAATATTTCGAATTCCTGACCATTCCGGTAATAATATCGGTTGCATCCATTCCGTCCTTTGTTATTTCGGACTTCAGGACGCCATCGAGCTGCCCGCCGCCCCTGAAAAAAGCGCCTATGATTGTGACCTTTTCATTTATCAGGGCAGAATCATCGATGCCAAGAATCCTTATTTGTGGTTTTATGTGCATTGGTTTTTGTTGGCTATGGAATTTTATATAGATTTCCGTTAATCTTAATACTGCTCGTTATAATATAAACGGCTTATGATGTTTGCCAAGAAATGCCCGAAATGCGGCGGCACTGTTCAGACAAAGAGTATAAAAAAGTCCATCGGACTTGGATTTGTAAATATTCCGGTGGCGCAGTTCTGCCTGAATCCGGCATGCGACTGGTACCAGGATTTCTCAGAACAGAAAGAACCGGAGGATATTAAAGAGGGAATCCTTCAAATTAAAGTACCGTCTATCAAAAGTAAATTACCTGAACTTAAAAAACCCAATTTATCCCAAAAACATACCATTGCGCTGGCGGCTGTTATAGTTATTATCGGCATTTACATTCTGTTTTCCTATTTAATAACTGTATCTCACTTCCCGGAAGGGGAGCCACAGCAGCCGGACATGCCCAAAACAAATAAACCCCGGCAGTACCGCAGGTGATTGCGGAGCAAAAGAAATATTCAATAAAATTTGATGTTTCGCATGGTTTTAATCCTAAAGTTCTAACCATAAACAGGTCAGATACCGTAATCTGGAATAACGATGAAAACCAGCGTCCAAGGATGGTTCTGGTAAGTAAGGGCAGTCTTTTTAAAAACAGGCTCATGGAATATTCTGAAAAATACCCGTACCAGTTCAACCAGTCGGGAAGCTATATTTTTGTGCTGGCTGAATATCCCTCCCTGAATGAATACCCGAATGCAACAAACGAAATAATTGTCAAATAAAAATTTTCACGTTTATTCATCTGGAAAGCATTATATTCTATAAACCTGTATCATAGTTATAGGGTGAAAATAATGGCAGTAGGTTTTGTATTGATAAATGTCGCGCCTGGCGCGGAAAAAAAAGTTTTTGACACGATGATAAAATGGGATGAAATCCAGGAACTATACCCGCTTTTCGGAGATTATGACCTGATAGCGAAAATCCAGGCGCCGGATTATGAGGCGTTGAGCGACATCGTGGTGAACAAGATAAGGGCGTTGAAGGGCGTGACCGAGACGAAGACGCTGACAGGCGCAAAATTCTAATAATTATATCCACTTACATGATACAATATGAATCATTAATATTGCCGTGTATAATCTCGATAACGGTTGCCTTAATATGGATTATTTTTCTTTTCATGGAGGCTTCATCAAAAGTCAATAAATCGTTTATCGTAGCATCTTATTCCATAGTATTTGTTTCAATCGCAATGTTCACCATTTCCTTATTTTATATAATCCAAAATATAACCATGGAAGCTCCAACCAAAAAATGGGCAGACCCCTTTATCCTGGGGTGGCTGTTTCTTTACATTTCGTTCTTCATAATCATTTACGATATCTACTCTGTCATGAAACCGCATAAAAAATGATAATTGAAAAACCCGCTCTTTTAAAAAAACCTGCTCGCCAGTGTTGATTTCACATCGCACATTCCCGTAAACCCGCAATATTCGCATGGCGCATCTTTTGGTTTTTCGGGCATGATGCCATTCTGTATTTTTTTAATTTTTTCAAGAATCTGGAGAACATTTCTCCGTTCATGGCGCCTGATTGCAGCCTCCCTGACGACACCACAGCGCGCATATTCCACAAATCCTCGTCTGACCGGTACATTATATTTTTCTTCAACCAGCACGGCATAGGCGGTCAACTGCAGCCTGTCGCCCTGCCAGACGCCATTTAAAGGCATATTTCCTGTTTTTATTATTGATGGTGTGAGTTCATCGTTTGTTCTTATCAATCTATCCGGGCTTCCGGTCATACCAAATTTTTCAGATTGGAGCGTTTCATTGTGGCTCAACTCACCTGCAAAAAAATTATTGTACGAAGAAAGGTTCGAACAAATGACTGGAAGACAGGAGCGAACATCAGTCACGGATTTTGAAAGGTTTTCATCATCGATGATGCCCGGTTCATTACGATAAATCACAGGGATTTCCTTTAAAATCCGGTCAAGTTCCAGGTTCAGGATGGAAAGTTTATCTTCGCTATTAAAAGCGAGGTCATATACCAGGGCCAGTTCTTTCAATATAATTCCCTCCAGATAGCCGGGAGTGACCTCTTTTATTAAATTATGTCCTTTATTCGTGAAAAAGCACATCCTGGGACATTTGTGATAAATCGTAATATCCGAGACCCTTATCATGGGGCTCAAAATACCGCAAACATTTAAAAATATTGCTATTTGATATCGAATGATGATTTATATTTTAGTAAGAAAGCCGTGAGGAAAAAAAAGATAATACATATTATCCAAGTATCTTTTCAAATAACCATCCGTATTCCTGCGGTTTTGTCAGGAACTCAAGATTCTTGATATCCCTCACAAGCCCATACATCTCGCGGCTTTTTTGTAATCCGAGTTCCTTAAAACCGGTAGGCTTCAGCAACCGTATCTCCGGAACGCTGTCATATCGCGGGTTTTTCACAAACCCTTTATCCAGAATGAAATAGGCGCCTCCTCCTTTTTCCTTTATTGGCGCATAAATGGATTCAAAATCGCGTGCCACCCAGTTTGCCATTTTCAGCACTTTATTGGAGGCGTTGATGGTGAGGTGACCATAGCCGGACGGGATTATCACCTTATCCCCTACGCTTGCTTTTATGAGAATTACATCTTTTATTTGATTATCTTCAGGTTTTTGCAGAAGATACTGCGCTTCGCCGCTTAAGACTTCGTATATCTCGGAAAAAGTCATATCCGTGCCTGTAACTTTCGGGTGATAATGCCCTGCTGTTTTCACGAATTCGCATCCCAGCATACGCGGCGGGATTACGGTGATATCATACCGCAAATTGTGTTCTTTCATCGTGAGTGAATCGTTTTTACTGAGCGAAAGTTCCCTGTACATATAATACAATTCGACATTGTTAGACCTTCCGAGCCATTCACGGTCATAGATAACATCCTTCATGTCAAAAAGCATACGTACTGTCGGTTTAACCTTCTTTGTCCCGAATTCCAGTATGGTCTCCATCAAACATCAAATGGGTATTTTGATATAAATATTCGTATGATTTGCATTTGCTAAAAACACGATTTTAATGCAATAGCGCGTTTATCCTTTCGGGATAAAAAGAAAAAATATTCCCAGCCGTGATCATTATCATTCCAGCCCAGAATATCAAAAGATGAAAAGAACTTCCCTGCATGGTCATAAAATTAAAAATCAGGATTACAAGACCAAGATGCAAAAGCGACGAACCCAATCTTCCTGCATATCCTTCTTTTTCAAACCTGAGCGCTTCGTTCTTTTTAATCGTCCTGATGAGGACAAAACCCTGCACAACTATCATAACAGCAAGAAGAAAAACCAGCCCATTCCCGATGCCAGATAAAAATGTAAGGATAAGAGTTGCTCCGAGTGCCAGAGCGGCGAATTTTATTAAAAAATCCTGTTCCAAAAGCCTTTTTGGTATGCATAAACCAAGTGTTAATAGAAGCAATACAAGGAACGGGTAAAGGTATGAATTCATGTCGTTTATGTACCGGGAATATTGGATTGTGCTTGTCCACTGGGGACTGACCGCAAGGTAATTGTAGTAAGCAATACCGTAAACGCAGACGAGCCCTATCGCAAAAAGGATGAGCGCAGTCAGGATGATAAGGTAATAATCGTAATTTTTAAGTTTCATGGCTGCACCACCGAATGTATGCCGGGAACGATGTATGTGAGTAAATAAGTAAATATCAATGATGCAAAGCATATTATCCCGAGATACGCGGTCGCGTTCCACATCCTGCCCTTGCCTGAATATATACGGGCATGCAGGTACGCGGAATAAAGCACCCACATCATAATAGACCCGCTGATCTTGGGGTCCCACCACCATGCGCTGTCTTTCCACGCAACGATAGCCCACGGGTAGCCGATTAGCATCCCTGTGGTTAGCAGGATGTAACCGATTTTCGCATATCTGTAAGCGATTTCTTCATAAAGCTTCTCGCGCTTCTTGAGCATGAAAACACATGCTATGGCGGTTATAATCAGCGAGGCATACGCTATGAAGAGCATGGGCGGGTGCGTCCACATGTATGTCGAATTATAGTAAAATGTTATCCGCCCGTAGAGTGTCCCTGCTATCTGGAAAATACTCTCATCCCCCATCTTGAGCGCCGCAAACCATTGCGTAATTTCACTATGTACTATCGGAAGCGGCTCTTTAAACGGGTTTGAGAAGAAATATACAATCGTTGAAAAAACAGCCAATATTATTCCAAGGGATGCTGTGAGTTCCTTCCTGTGCCTGACTGTCAATGCAAAAACCATAGAGACCATAGCCCAGAAATAGAGTTTTTCCGATTCAATCCACAGTGGTATGGCCATGCGGCTCTCCCCGACAGGTATCATCTGCGCCAGAAAGACCGGGTATTCAATCAGAACCGTATTATAAATCTGTATGTGGAACCATATAAGAAAGATAAATCCCAGGATATAAAGACCAGTGACGATATACAAACATTTTATTAAAATATCATAATACTTATCTTTTTGCTTCCATAAATATAAAATCGATAAAAAACCCAGGAAAAGCGACAATATGAGAATATACGTTATTACGGGATTTCCGATAATTCCCAGATATTCCCTTGCCGCCGAATATTCGGAAAAACCCATTACAGCTCAATCTCCCCCACAGGTTTGCCATCAATGGTTTCTGGCGCCAGCCAGTCGATAATCCGAAGGAGTGAATCTTCATCCCCGGCTGAAATCTCAACATATATTGACCCGAGGCTCTCCTCACCTGCCGGAAAATTCAATTTACCTGCAAAGGCGACCTGTTTATTTAACCTGAATTGTGCGGCGTTGCCTTCAACTCCCGTTAAAAAGATATGGCGCGCCGTATCAAGAATCCGCTCTTCTCTTAACCGGCGGTGAAGCAGCCTCAGGCTTTCCAGATTTCCCTCGCCATAAAGCTGCGGGGTTCCAAAATCCCGGAGCTTGAGTTCAACCGGGAATAAATTAGTTATGGCTTTCCTGACTTTTTCCTCGATTTCAGTGGGATACACAAGCGCTGAAACTCTTACTGTTATTATCATATTTTTGCCAGCAATTCTTTAATTTGTTTCTGGAATTTTTCAATAGAACCGGTATTCATTATGATAATATCCGCCTTTTCTACCGCCCTGTCCAATCCCCAGCCTTTTTCGCGTTCATCACGTCTTTTTAATTCGTCTATGTTCACAGTATCGTCCGAACGGGCGCGTTTTTTCACCCTTTCAAACCTGACTTCAAACGGTGAATGGATTGCTATGAGTTTGAAATCGCTCCCGAATTGCTTTTTGAAATAATTTACCTCGTCTATGTTCCGGATGCCGTCAACCACTGCAACCGGGGAATCCAGTCCGCTTATTCGGGGAACACAGCGTTTTGCAATGGCGTCCATGCCCTCTTCCTTCCGGAGCGCCGTTCCCGTTCCGCCGATATTCTCACCTGTCGGGGGTAAACCTCTTCTTGCAGTTTCCTCCCTCACGATATCGCCCATATTGATGACAGGAATCCCTGATAAACTGGAAATCGCCGCAGCTTCGGATTTTCCGGATGCGGGCATTCCCACAAAAGCAATTAACTTCATGGGCGGATTAATTTAGCTAAAAGATAATAAATCTATGCACCTAAAATATATATCCTATTAGCCCACTGTATATCATTTATGGAAGATGCGATAGCAAAGACTCCAATAACGAGCGGCACAATAAAACAGGATAATGAGATTGAGATAAGAGATTTGCGGGAAACCATTGAATTGCTGAAAACCCAGGTAAAAGACATGCATTCAAGGCTTCTTGAAGCTGCTGTCCTGAACAACAAATATGTGCAGGCGGTCCAGGATTACCAGAAACAGATGGAACAATTGAAGAAGCCGCCATTGTTTATTTGCAGTGTGGTGGAATTGTTTGAAGATATGGCGCTTTTGCGACAGCACGGAAGCAACCAGGAAATTGTAACCAAGGTTCCCGATGAAATGATGCAGGAGATAGAACCCGGCGCGCGTGTTGCTGTTACCGGTAACCTTGCTATCGTCAGGGTATTGTCAAAATCATTTGATGTCAGGGCGCGCGTGATGGAATTAATTGAAAGCCCGGATATCGATTATAATATGATTGGCGGCCTGCAAAAGCAAATCGAGGAAGTAATCGAAACACTTGAGCTTCCGCTTACGAACCCCGAGCTTTTCACGGACGTGGGCGTGGAACCACCCCACGGAATCCTGCTTTATGGCCCGCCCGGAACGGGTAAGACGCTTATAGCGAAAGCTGTGGCGCACAGGGCCAAGGCTACTTTTATAAGGATGAGCGGGAGCGAGCTTGTGCAGAAATACATAGGCGAAGGCGCAAGACTTGTCAGGGATGTTTTTGACCTGGCACGGGAAAAAGCCCCGAGCATCGTTTTCATTGATGAAATCGATTCTGTGGGAAGCCGGCGAACTTACGACGGCACGACAGGCTCTTCCGAAGTGAACAGGACAATGGTCCAGCTTCTGGCTGAACTTGACGGTTTTGATGCGCGTGGAGAGGTGAAAATCGTTGCAGCCACCAACCGTATCGACCTTCTTGACCCTGCGCTTTTGCGCCCGGGCAGGTTTGACAGGATAATCGAGATACCAATGCCTGATGCCGAGGGACGGAAAGAAATACTCAAGATACACACCCGGAACATGAAACTTGAAAATGTTGACCTTGATGATTTCGTGGAGATGACCAGCGGATTAAGCGGCGCAGACCTGAAAGCCATCGTCACCGAGGCGGGCATGTTCGTTATCAGGCGGAAAGGCAGGGCTGTTACAATGCAGGATTTTAAGGACGCCTATAACAAGATGATAGTCAAGGAGACAAAAGAGGAAGTAGCCGGGATGTTCGTATAACCGATTTTTAGTTTATCTTTCCCGCTATTTTTTCCGCAATGCCTGTTATATGGTCTAAATTATCGGCTTTTTCTTTCTTATATTTCGCACTTACTGCTACAAAAACATTGTTTTTCAAAAACAACAGGTTATAGGTAATCC
>JAPZAN010000153.1 GCA_027460605.1 Candidatus Methanoperedens sp. | reverse complement strand
CCGGGGGTTTTGGCGTGCGAGGGACTGAAGGCAAGATAATTGCCATTAAATTCGCGAGGGAAAATAACATCCCATACCTTGGATTGTGCCTCGGCATGCAGCTTGCAGTCATCGAGTTTGCGCGAAACGTGGTCGGACTTGCGGATGCGAACAGCTCCGAGCTTGCGCAGACCGAACATCCTGTTATTGACCTCCTTCCGGAGCAGGAAAATATCAAGAATAAGGGCGGCACCATGCGCCTTGGGAATTGCGAGGCGATACTTAAAGATGGCTCGCTTGCAAGCAAATTATACGGAAGTACAGTCCTAGTCGAACGACACAGGCACAGGTATGAGGTGAATCCGAAGTACATCCCGCAAATTGAGGCAAAAGGCATGAAATTCACTGGCAGAAACGACCACAGGATGGAGATAGCTGAGATACCGGGGCATAAGTTCTTCTTCAGCTCGCAGTTCCACCCTGAATTCAGGTCACGCCCGGGAAAGCCTTCTCCTCCGTTTCTGGCATTCGTGAAGGCTGCGCTTGAGTAGTATTCCAAGAGGAAAATGAGATTCAAAATCCTCCCAGACCCGATAAAATATGACGGCTCCCAGATAGCTCCGCTGTGGGCTTACAGCATGGGAATAAAAGGCGATTCCATCGTGTGCTTCCATGGTCCCATGGACGTTACATTTGAGAATATGAAGGACCTCGAGGATGAAAAAGCCGGGAAAACTATAAAGGGCGATGATTTGCTCCATATTATTGTGGAAAGGTTCGATTCCCCTGCGAGTATGCGCCTTTCCTATCACATGCAGCGCCTCCTCATTATCTGCATAAAGGAAGTACTTGAGAAGCACGGGATGAAAACGACCAGGAACGGCGACGACCTTTTTATCGATGACAAGAAACTAACTGTGAGCATAGCCAGCGCAGGAGTTGCGAGCGAGAAGATTCACTGCGGGATAAACATAACTACAAAAGGAACGCCCCGCGATGTCAAAACTGCTGCCCTTCTGGATTTCGGATTGGACTGGAAACCTATCGCACAGAAGATTTCCGAAACTTTTTTGCATGAAATAGAGGACATCGAAGGCGACATTACTAAAACAAAAAGTCTATGACTGATATAATCAAAATTGGACTGGCCTTAATACTGGCAGGTTTTGCCCTGGTTTTCATAGGATTCATCCTATCAGCCCGAAATGCAGATTTTGCAGGACTTGTCATGATTGGCCCAATACCCATTGCATTCGGTTCATCGCCCGGCATTACATTGATTGCGATGGTCATTGGTCTATTACTCGTGCTTACTTACTTTATGCTCGGGAGAAGAAATGCCTGATTGGACTTTCCTGATAATCGCCGGAAGCTTCATGATAATCCTGGGATTTCTTCTGGTTGCTTTTGGCATGATGGGGAAGAAAAGTGAGGGGTCGGATGAGGAAAGACCTGCCGGGACGGGCAAAGAAACCAAAGTAAAAGGCGGAGGCGTAATACTTATCGGTCCTATACCAGTTGTTTTTGGCACCGATAAAAGATATGCGCTGCTCATGATGATTTTAGCGATTGTGTTGATGCTTCTGGCAATAACATTTCTGAAATAGATGAATACATTAATAAATAATCAAACCATTAGATAGCCGAGGAAAGGTAACCAATGGTGGAAGATATCGGAAAAATCATAAGCAACGGATTTGAAACGTATACAAAGAATCTCAATCTGGGCATTCCTTTTGCCCTGAATGTAATAATAACGGGCTTGCTTGCGTTCATTATACTCGGTTTTGGGTTTTTAACTATTTTTGGTTCGTCATTATCCTCTCTTGAAAATGCCACTACCCCATAGGAAGTCCTGTCGATTATTATCCCTCTGATAATAACACATCTTACTCAAATTATTATTCTGTTCATCACGTTTTTTTTAATTTCCCTGGCCATCGAGTCGTTCTTTAATGCAGGCGCTATCGGGATGGCGCGACATGCCACGGAAACAGGAAAAACCGGGCTTACCGCGATGGTAGAAGCAGGAAAAAAGAACGTTGTGAACCTCTTCCTGGCCGATGTCCTTGTCGGGCTGCTTGCCCTTGCGGGTATAGTGTTCATGGTGCCCGGTGCTTTGAAATTTGATATCAATCAAATCTTATCCCCTGAAAAAACCGGCGCGCCGCTTTTGTTGATTGCAGGGATTTTACTGTGGGTATTATATCTGCTTATTTTAGGTCTTGTACTTGCTGTTTTCAGGTATGCCCTGGTAGTGGATAATCTCGAACCCATAGACGGCATAGTCACTGGTTTTAATTTTTTCAAAAAAAATAAATCCGATGTGTTCGTTCTGTGGATTATTTTGGGTATAATTATTGTCGCTATCACAATTATCGGGGAATTAATGAGATTCTCTCCTGTTATGAATTTGATCTGGCCACTGGTCAACGTATTCATAAGCGTTTTTGTTGTTGCTCCGCTAACCACAGTATTCTGGGTTCGACTGTATATGACACGAACAGGTAAAGAGGTCTATTTCAACGAGTTACTCGCTCACAAGCGTAGAATGCCCCTTTGGGCTCAAATGTCTCAAGCCCGAGTTTATTCAATCCCCTGACAACCAGGAGGCGTCTGCGGTTATATTCCCTGACCATCTTTTGCATCTCACCGTCGCCGTTCTTGAGAGCCTCTATCGCTCCCATCTGTGCTGTAATCGGCGCGCAGAGCATTGCATATTGATGGATTTTCGTCATGGCTGCAATAAGTTCCTCGCTTCCTGCAGCATAACCCAGGCGCAAACCTGTCATGGCATGCGATTTTGAAAACCCGTTCAGGATAATGCTTCTCTCTTTCATCCCTGAGAGTGAGGAAAAACAGGTATGTGCGCCATCGTAGGTCAACCTGGCATACACCTCGTCCGAGATTACAGCGATGTCATTTTCGTTTACTACATCAGCTATCTCTTCAAGGTCTTTCCTTCCCATGACAGCGCCAGTGGGATTGTTTGGGTAACTTAACACAAGCGCCTTGGTTTTTTTTGTGACGCTTTTCTCTATCTGGTCTGCCGTGACCCTGAACTCGTCATCCCGGTATGTGGGCACGGGGACCGGTACACCGCCTGCGAGTGAAACGCTGGGTTTATACGAAACGTAGCAGGGCTCGGGGATTATTACTTCGTCGCCCGGGTTTGTTACTGCCCTGAATGCAAGGTCTGCAGCTTCACTTACTCCGGTGGTAACAAGTACCTCATTTTTCGGGTCATAATCAATACCGTAATCTTTTATATAACATTTTGAAATCAATTCCCTCAATTCCAAAAGGCCGAGGTTTGATGTGTAGGATGTGAAACCTTTTTCAAGCGAGTAGATGCATGCTTCCCTGATATGCCACGGAGTGACAAAATCCGGCTCTCCCACGCCAAGTGAGATTACATCGTCCATTTCAAGTACGAGGTCAAAGAATTTCCGTATCCCTGAAGGGGGGATTTCCCTTACCTTTTCGGATATGAATTTCCCTGGCATGACTTCACGGGGATACAGCAAGGCGTTCTGAACGTTCTTTCTCGAATAGGACATCTCCATCCTCCTTGTATGTGCGCAGTACAAAATGCGTTACCGTTCCCTGCACCTGTTCAAGGGTGGCTATTTTTTCAGCTACAAAAAAGGCTACTTCTTTCATGGACTTTCCGCGCACAGTAAGAGAGAGGTCGTGGTCTCCTGAAATGAGGCGGACTGACCTCACTTCCGGGAACTTCGCAATCCGTTCTGCGATGGCATCGTAGCCTGTCCTTGAGCGCAGGGCGACCTTTAGCTCGATGATGGCATACACGTATTCTTCGCCAGCCTTCTCCCAATCTATGACTGTCTTATATTTCCGTATTATACCCTTTTTTTCCATATCTTTGATTTTTGAGGCGACGGCTGCTTCTGTGCTTCCTGTCATGGCTGCAATTTCTTTAAGCGCTATTCTGGGATTGCTCTCCAGTATCTCGAGTATTTCTTTCATTGTCGTGCCTCGCCGTTTTCCTATGCTTTATGGGTTAATAGGTTTTGCGTTGTTTTTAACGAGAGGAAATTATAAATGCGGATGAACGGCTGGAGTCACGCAGAATTGCTCGTCTGATGAGAGAGCTTTATAGGCCAAAAACGCTAACAAGTCCGTGTATCATTAAGTACGGGTTATGGTGACTGCTTTCACGCTCTCATTTTCATGCTCCCAAAAGGCGATGGGATCCAGAACAACTTCCCAAAAACTGAGAATCAGAATGTTCAAAAATAATATACTCTATGGACTTGAAAATTCATGAATTGCATCAAGTTTCCATCTGCAAATTCCTTGCTCCCACTCACCTTCAATTATTATAAAATTATTTCTTACACCCACTTTGCAATTTTCATAATCATTTAATTGGGCTTTTACCTTCAATAGCGTAATTCTACTAATATTTATTTGACAATTTTTTGGTTTGGATGATTCCATTGGAATCTTCTCTTTACCTGCATCGCTTTCTATCCATAAAGTATTGGATACTTGTCTAAATTTAACCTTCGTACCTGCGGATGCAGCCATACGGAGAATATATTCTGAAAGCATCTTTGGAGAGATTGAGAATTCCCAATCTTCATTCGGCAAACTATTCCAAGTACCTTCTCCCAACCTAATATTGATTTCATTGCTCTCATGGTCAAGTGTACTCTGAAGAAATATTACCCCTGTTGTTCGGACCTCCAAAGTTACCGTATCTGAATCTTTTTTTGGTTGTTTTAATCCACCTGTTTTTGAGAAGGGTGCTAGAATTTTAATAAAATCATCTTTCGAAACTGTAAATTGAATATTTTGGCGTTCTATAGTGTTCGTATCTTCGAATTCAAATAAACTCCTATTAGGTGGTTTTTGAATAAAAAACTCAAACGAAGACATCGGGCTCATTCCTCCAAAAATTATATTATTATTCGCTATAGATATGGAGATATCATCTTCTGCGAAATAACTGCATAAGGAGTACAAACGGGCCAAGTATGCTCGTTTTATATTTAACTTCTTAATCAATTGGCTCATTATAATCCATAGGTACTACTTTACATTCCGTTAAAAAATCAGCATCATTAATGTTCTTAATAATCTCGTAACCAAATTCAGGTATTGATTTTATGGGATGCAATTTTCCCTCGACACCTAACTTGTGGGACATATTTGAAATTCCCCCTAAGTGCTTAAATTTAGAAGTAATTGATTCGCCAGGTTCTATTAACGCAAAAACACGAGGGTCATTCCCATTCTCAATCTCATATACTCGAGTATTTTTTCTATTAGGAACATCCCAGTTTGGTTTGAATAGGTTGTTTTTAGCAATTAAGTTCCCCTCAAAAAAGTTCTTTTTATTATAGGATACTTCTCTATTTAAAGAAATTGAGTTGTTTGGGAACATTTCTATAGGTCGTCCTGTTGGTCCTCCAAAAGAAATAATTCTTTGTTCAAATTTTAGTACTTTACAATATGAGAGAATAGTTGGTTCAGTAATTGTTGATTTTGTCCGCTTTTCAAAAAATTTGATTGCATCTGATGTCCCCATACAACCATTTTCCCAAATTAAACTATAAAGGATATCAATTCTGTTATCCACCGTCTCTATGATTGAACTTTTTAGCGCATCTTTGGAATAAGTTTCGTACTCAATTACATCTTCTTTAAGTCGAGAATCTTCAAGTGGTTCCCTCAACCTTTCTATGCATGAAATTGCTTGATGATAATTATGTCCGTCAAAAAACATTTGAATGGCGGCCATCCCAATCTCGATAGCAATTTCCGAATTACCTGAACGAAGAAGCTCTAGAATAAGTTTTACCGCGTTATATCCAAGTTCATTTGCCATCTTCCGCTTTTCAGTTCCATCAGTCATTTTATGAATGGTAACTGCACGCCAAGAGGTTTCTGAGCATTTGAGGATTGTATCATCTTCTTCATTTAAATCTGTGGACAATATGCTCTCCCTCCATAAATCCTACCGATGATATGTAGGTTGGCTCTTTTCTAACCCCTAAACGTTTAAATCTAGCTCTCTTAAGAGATAAATCATTTCTGGCGCCATATTTGGTCGTTCTAGCACCAGCTTCAACTATTATTTTTTTATTTTGCTTGTCAACACATGTATAATCATACCCCTCCCCACGTCTTGGTACAGCTATCCATGATTTAGTAGATAAGGCATTTGAAAAGAAGAGAAATGCAAGACAAATTCCTCCATTTTCAACTCTTCTAGCAGGCTCAAAGACAGTTGGATTAATATCGCATAAAATATTACCCTCTTCAAACCCTTGAGTTGTATTGTTCCCAAAAACATTATCAGTTTTTAATAATAATTTGAAATTCAAATCGCCAATACAGTAATGTAAGTGTTTGAGAAGAACTTTTGCATCTTCTTCAGGAATGCCATTTTTAATGAATTTATCAATAGAACAATCCAATAATACATCTTTCAGTGATGAATTAATCAGCATTAATTATCTACCTACAACCATCCATATTTTTCCCTATATTATTTTTATTTATTAGCAGTTTTCTTGTTCATATTTAATTTGAATATAATTAAGACTTTCGATAACAATATCGTGTTTGTTCGCGCCTGAATTGAATCATCGAAGACAAGCGAACAAACAAAAATGCAAACCCTCGAGCATCCACAAAGATGCCTTTCGAATCCGATATCCATGACTGCATCCACACTCGTTTCTCGCGCATCCAAAGGCGATAGGCGCCACCGAAGCAGCGGCGCATTTACAAGTTTGAAAGTGGTCTGTTTGCCGATTTGTTGTTTCTTGAAACCTGTTTCCAAAGCTTTTTATTGATATACCCTATCTTGTAGGGGATATGAGGGCGGTTATCCCATTCAAAAAAAACAACGCCAAATCAAGATTAAAAACCCTGCTTTCCGAAAAAGAGCGCGAGGGGCTTGCAATGGCAATGCTGAACGACGTCACGGAAGCTTTGCTCTTCTCCGGGTGCTTTTCTGTAGTTGATATTTTATCCACCGCTGTCGTTGAAGTTAATGGGGCAAATCTGGTTCTGACTGAGAAAGGCTTAAACGAAGCCCTGAATGAATACCTGCAAAAAATGTCAGATCATTCCATGAACGAGCCGGTTTTGATAATAATGGCTGATATTCCGCTTGTTTCGAAAAAGAACATCCGCGATATTGTAAACACTTCTTCTGACCTTGTAATTGTTCCGGGGAGGATGGGTGGCACCAATGCTTTGTTCATCCGCGAACCTTCCAGTTTCCACGTTGATTATTACGGCGCGAGTTTCTTAAAACACGTGGATATCGCAGCAAAAAACGTGCTTAATGTCCTGGTTTTTGACTCTTTTAACCTCAGCACCGATATCGATGAGGTCGCCGACCTTGCCGAGGTTTTGCTTCACGGGAAAGGGCACGCGCTCCGTTATCTTAAAAACCTGGGGTTTGGCATCATGGAAAATAATGGACGCATCGGGGTGAAACGGGGAACTTCATAGGATAAAGATAAATGGCACAAAGTATAATATCTTGTATTATAAGGAAGAATAACAATTTATGCAGCTTGAAAATCTAAGACACGGCACAGAACTCATAAAGCGCGGTTTTGCGAAGATGCAAAAAGGCGGGGTAATCATGGACGTCACAACGCCAGAGGAAGCCCTGATAGCGGAAAGAGCGGGCGCGGTGGCTGTGATGGCGCTTCATGCAGTACCTGCCGATATCAGGAAGGCAGGCGGGGTTGCAAGAATGGCTGACCCGCAGGTGATTGCGGCTATCATTGATTCTGTTACCATACCGGTAATGGCAAAAGCGCGCATCGGGCATTTTGTCGAGGCTGAAATCCTCGAGGCGCTTGGCGTTGACATGGTGGATGAGTCCGAGGTGCTTACGCCTGCGGATGAGAGCTTCCATATCGACAAGACCGGATTCACTATACCTTTTGTATGCGGGGCAAGGGATTTAGGCGAGGCGCTTCGTAGGATGAACGAAGGCGCGGCGATGATACGGACAAAGGGTGAAGCCGGAACAGGCGATGTGAAAGAGGCTGTGAGGCACATGCGCGCAATCATGGGCGCAATAAGGGAGCTTAAAGGTAAAAGCCAGGAAGAACTGATCGCAGTTGCGCGCAAAATCGAAGCCCCGATTGAGCTTGTTAAAGAAACCGCCAAATTGCAGCGGCTTCCTGTGGTGAACTTCGCCGCCGGCGGCATTGCCACGCCTGCTGATGCGGCATTGATGATGCGTCTTGGTGCAGATGGCGTTTTTGTCGGTTCAGGGATATTCAAAGCTGAAAACCCGGAAAAGATGGCTTCTGCTATCGTCGAGGCTGTGAATAATTATGATAATCCTTCCGTGCTTGCCGAGATTTCAAAGGGACTTGGCGGCGCCATGAAAGGTATTGATATCAGGAGCTTGACCGAGAAGGAAGTGCTTCAGGCGCGCGGCTGGTAGGTTATTATGTTCCCGCCTGCGTTCTAATCTCCCGCCTCTTGTTATATTCATAAGCTGCCAGCCCGATTATAATCCATATACCTGCGAAAATAACGGCATTCTGGTTAAGCCGGGAACAAAAAAAAGATTTATTAACTTCCAGTGCGTTTAAAATTTTATGAGTGAAAGGGAATGGAAGGAGTATAGTTCAGCAAAGAATTTCCTGCTCTCCTCGGTTTTCTGGCTGATTCTTTTCACGTCATTCGGTTTTATCCTTGCAATCAAATTTTTTGCACCTGAGTTTTTGGGGCAAACCTCAATCCTGACGTTTGGCCGCGTGCGCCCCATGCATGTAAACGGAGTGGCTTTCGGTTTTCTTTCAACCGGGCTCATCGGAGCGGCATATTATATCATTCCCAGGATTTCCGGAACAAAACTCTACAGCGAAAAACTCGGGAATATCACTTTTTTATTGTGGAACCTTGCTATTGCTTCTGGAACCGTCCTTCTTGCCCTGGGATACACGCATGCCAGGGAATACGCCGAGTATATCTGGATAATCGATGTGGCGATACTGGCAACGCTGCTCTTGATAGGATATAATATTTTTAAAACCATACTCGCAAGGACCGAACGAAAACTGTATGTCTCGACATGGTACATCATGGGGACGTTTCTCGTATTTCCCATTGTGTATTTCATCGGCAATGTGATGTGGCATCCCGATACCGGGTCGCTTGCCGGCACCGAGGACGCGGTTTT
>JAPZAN010000152.1 GCA_027460605.1 Candidatus Methanoperedens sp. | reverse complement strand
TACAACCCCTCCTCACTGGTACGGTGCAAGCAGGTCCACCAGCTCTACATGAGTCAGCAGCATTCGCCTGCAGCAGTATCGTTCGATTCCGAGATCGTCGAGTACTTTACCTGCGTCTTCAGTTTCGCTTCGTTTTTTGAATTCATCCCATACGCTGGAGATGACTTTACCGCATGAAAAGCATCGTACCGGTATCATGTTTCACCTGTATGATTTCTGTCTTCTCTTTCTTGCCCCGCGACCGCCGAATCTCTTGGGCAGCATGTAGCGCGTGTCATTTACGAGCAGACTCCTGTCATATTGTGCCATTGCGTCACGCAGTGCCATATCGTTTGTCCATT
This sequence comes from Candidatus Methanoperedens sp., assembly GCA_027460605.1. Classification (GTDB taxonomy): domain Archaea; phylum Halobacteriota; class Methanosarcinia; order Methanosarcinales; family Methanoperedenaceae; genus Methanoperedens. The sequence goes on along the minus strand of JAPZAN010000152.1, from coordinate 1,394 downwards.
CCACAAGACCTCTGGCAATAGCCGTTCGCACAGCGCCTGCCTGCCCGAAAATGCCGCCTCCGTGTACATCCACATCGATATCCACGGTCGGAATAACATTGCCTGCAAAGTCAAGTGGTTCTGACATTTTAAGCCTGATCAATTCAGGTTCTACGATTTCAATGGGTTTCTTATTCACCCGTATGCGTCCTTTTCCTTCCCGTATTGTTGCACGGGCGATTGCGGTTTTTCTTTTTCCTGATGAGTTAACGATTTTCATGCAAAACTCCTAATATTTTGACCCTAATCTCTTGCTCAATTCGCCAAGCACCATATAATTAGCAGTGCTGAGGCGCATGATACTTGCTTCATCGAGTGTACCTGCCTGTTCTTTACTCAATTCAGGCGGAACGCCGATATAAACTCTCAACCTGTTATATGCTTCCCTTCCTGTCATCTTTGTATGAGGTATCATGCCGCGGATAGTCCTTGATACTATCTGGTCAGGACGCCTCGGGAAACGGGGGCCGAACTCCCGTGAACCTCTGGCAACGTACCGTTTGTAACGGTCTAATGTAGTATCCTTCCTGCCGGAAATGATTGTTTTTTCTGCATTGATTATATTAATTTGTTCACCATTTAACAATCGCTGCGCGACTGTACTTGCCATTCTTCCCAGAATAAGATTGCTTGCGTCTATTACTGTCATGTTATCACCCTATTATTCTTACCCTGGAGCCTTCCGGGTTCTTGCTCATGAGCTCTTCGATGGTGAGACATGAACCTCCTGCGGCTGTTATTTTGTTCTTTGCGCTTCCGCTGAAGCTCATTGCCGCCACTGTTAACTGGTGGTTCAATTCACCCGCGCCAAGCACTTTTCCCGGGACAAGTATCAAATCTTTTTCTTTCGTGTGCCGGTTTATCCTGCTGAGATTGACTTCTGGATAATTCCTTGTAGGGCACTCAAGCCTCCTTGCAATATCCCGCCAGAGAGGCACTTCCTTTTCCCTTGACTGTTTTTTTAGACCTGATATAAGGTCTAATATTCGTGGGTTTGTTTTATAATTATTTTTCATTTGTTCCCTCCGTAAGACCAATTACGGTCCGACTCACGCAAGAATGCGTTCGGTTTTAAACCATACGCCGCAAGCGGATGCTTGCTACGGTTTTTGTTGAACCATAAAAAGATGATTCAGACTTTCCCTTTATTCAGTTCATATTACATAAAGGTAACGCAATTGAAATTGGTATCCACGTGCGCCTGAAACAGCCAATGATGGTGGTTACCAATTCATAGGTTTTGCTTATAAGCTTAACTGTTTTTTACGCTTGCAGTGGAAATATTGTAACAGTTACAATGTTAATCAGTAAAAAAAGACCAGCAAATTCTTATACTATTGTAACTTATTACAATA
>JAPZAN010000151.1 GCA_027460605.1 Candidatus Methanoperedens sp. | reverse complement strand
TTTTGTTGGTTCCAATTTTATGTGGCAATCTGTACAATGTGCAGCGGCTTTGGAATCAAGTTGAACTTCAAATGCTACTTCTTCGCCTGTTAGCTCCTCAGGTTTAATATTGTCGTAGTCAATTTCTTTCTTTTTTGCCGTCATCTCATACGTATGATTTTCGTATGATGTGTTAAAAGTTTCTATGAAGAAAGATTGGATTTTTTAAACTTTTGATCAATTAAAAATAAAAAAGAGGGGAAACGTTCTCAGCGCCTCCTCACCAATGCTATTGCTGCCACCAGTCCTATCAGCGCCAGCGGCTCAAAATCTTAGGTGTATTCCTATGTGCCAGCCACATTTACAAGTTAATTTGTGCTTCACATGATTTTAGGCGAAGGTTATATTTAAAGAAATGTTATATCTATATAAATTGTAATTGAGGTACATAAAATGAAGTATGAACTTCTTGATGAATTGGAAGAGTTGGCTAAAGCGAAACACGAGGATATTTCAGATTTAATTGCAGAGGCTCTGCGAATTGGTGTGTCTAAATTATGGCAGGAAAGAGTTTTAAGCATGTATCTGCGGGGAGAACTCAATCGTAAAGAAGCTGTCAAACGTGTTGGTTTAAATATGGTTAAGCTTGCTGAAAAACAGAAAAAGGCTGCTCTGGAGGATGTTAAGTGGGGCTTATATGGCTGATGAAGCCGTATCCGATTCTGGACCAATTATACATTTAGCGCAGATTAACAGGTTTAATCTACTCAGTGTGTTTAGCAGGATATTCATTCCCAAAGCAGTTTACGATGAAGTCTGCATAGCAGGTAAGCCTGGAAATAAAGAGCTTCGTAGAGCTGGATTTGTAGAAGTATGCGAAATTTCAAATGATGATGCAGAGGCTATTAGCAAACGCATAGAGGTAGTACTTGATGAAGGTGAGACTCATGCCTTAGCACTATGCATGAAACTTGATAAGAATGTCTTTTTGACAGATGATCTTGATGCCCGCGAAGCAGGAGTATCGATAGGACTTGAAGTACATGGTTCAGTTGGGGTTATTGCAAGGGCATATAAACAGGGGTTGATTGATTTGATTGAAGCAAAAGCAGTATTGAATGACCTCTATAATGTGAGTAACCTTTTTGTAGCCAGAGCAATAATCGAAAGTGTTATAGAAGAAATCGAAAAATATTAATTGTTTAAAATAAAAAAGTGGAGAGCGCCTCCTTGTAAATCCTATTGCAGCCACCAGTCCTATCAGCACCAGCAGTCCTGTTAATCCAGGCGTCCCTCTTTAAACATTGGCGTGGATGTTTGTATATGAAGACAAAATATTAAAACTATTAAGCCTCTAAAGGGCATTATGGAACCTGAGACTGTAATCATCAAAGGCATAATATCTCATAACCGGTAGCAATGTCACGCAAAACAGAAATCGCCCTCCTTTTGAAAACGCTTGATAAAGCCCTCAAAATAGATGAAACGCACCTTGCGGATGAAATAAAATCCATTGGTTTCAAATGCAAGAACTGCGCTCATTGCTGCCAGGCTGAATACGGCGATAACACAGTATTTGTCTTTCCTTTCGAGATAAGATGCATCAGTGAAAAAACAGGACTTAAAAGGGATGATTTCGTAATTCCAACGCCTTCCGAAGACAGGGATTCGGAAGGGAATATCCATACCTTTGAATGGATTCTCAGGAAAAATGGAGACTGCATTTTCCTAAAAGGTGGTTTATGTGAAATTTACGAATCAAGACCATATATATGCAAAACCTATCCTTTTTATTTGCTGGATGGACGCCTCATGATTTCTGAATGTGAAGGCATTGGAGGCGATATCAGCGAAGAGGAGAGCCGCAAACTCGCATCTCTGCTCAAGGAAAGATATATTGCTGAGATTAAAGAGGCGATTGCTCTCTTTGAGAGATTTCGGGGCTTCAATCCTTCAGGAAGCGGGATATGCGTACACGACAGCGAAGGGGAGCATTGGGTTTGAAGGTGCAAATTCCTGACTGCATTTTAGCGAAAGGTTTCATCATGTGTGGTAAATTGAAACGTTCCTAAAAAATGAATATTACAAAAAATTATACGCAATTTTTCATCATATAGATAAAATCTCATTAGAGTATCAGAAACCTCCCCCCACCATCAATTGTCTATTCTCATTTTCTTATTTTGGAGTCTGTTAAGATTTTTAATGAAATAATTGGTATTGTTTAAATATACCCATAACAATATTAAATACAATACTATGGTACTAAGTTTAGGAATCAAATTAGTCATTGCATTGCCAAGTTTCTTATTTCTAATTGGATTTATTTTTAAGGGTATTTTAGAAAAGTATCAAATGGGAGAAATTGAAAACCTCGATTTAAAATTTAATCACCTTTTAGATTTCTTATATATATTTTCTATAGAATCAGTATTTCTAATTGTAGCGAATGGTTTAATTATCATTTTTGAAATGCAGAATATTGAGTTTGGAATTTTATTAATAATTGCAGGTCTTATATTTTCTTTGTTCACATCAATTGGAAGCTATAAAGGGCACACCACTTCCTCTGCTATAGGATTAACGGGGACGCTGGCAATTATCGGGTGGGAATTGGGTTATTTTTTGTCACAGGATTTATTTGGAGCTTTCCCGTTAATAATTTCCTTTATATCTATGTTTTTAGGAGTAGTGTTAATTTTTAATTTTATTACCATTACCGGAAAAAGAGAGTTTCTATCAAAATTTTATATATCTATAAAAAAGCTTCTGCATCTACATTGATGGATCGTATGAAACCGTCTCATTTTTAACATTACAATTATAAACATAGACCTGATATTACACCCTATGAAGCTGCTTGCACTATCAGACCTTCACGGCGATTATTCCCATGTGGAATCTATTTGTCAGAAGGCAGGAGATTTTGACGCCGTGTTGATAGCAGGCGACCTGACGGATTTCGGACCTGATGAAAAAGCGCTTGAATTACTGGCAATGTTTCGCAAGCCTGTTCTTGCTGTGCCCGGAAATTGTGATAACCAATCACTGCTGGGGATACTGGACGAAAACGAAAATACCATAAATCTTCATAATTCGGTTCATCAATTCGGAGGACTCAACTTTATTGGTCTTGGTGGCTCAAACCCCACACCGTTCAATACGCCGTTTGAACTCTCGGAAAAAAAGATAGGAGAATATGTGGGCACATTATTAAGCAGATTAAACGGGAGGATTATTTTATTATCCCACGCCCCGCCGCGCAATACCACAGACAGGCTGCCGCACGGGAATGTGGGAAGCGTTGCGCTGGCGCGGTATATGGGAAGATTTGACCTCGTAGTTTGCGGGCATATCCATGAAGCGCGCGGAATTGTCCGTGTGAACGGAACCAGTGTGGTGAACCCCGGTATGGCTTCCAAAGGCGAGGGAGCATTAATTACGATAAATGAAAATATAAACACAGAGTTTATTGATGCTAAATGATTAAAATCGCAATCTCAGGAAAAGGCGGCGTGGGGAAGACGACGCTATCAGGCACGCTTGCCCGGCTTTTTGCAAGGAAAGGTTACGATGTCCTGGCTATCGACGCCGACCCAAGTATGAACCTCGCCTCGGCGCTTGGAATAAAAAACCCGCCAAAACCTCTCACAGAATTTAAGGAACTCATTGATGAAAGGGCGGGCGGTCCTGCCGGGGTTTTCAAATTGAATCCGAAAGTGGACGATATTGCAGGGAAATTCGGGGTCACAGGACCCGATAATGTGAAATTGCTGGTCATGGGCACAATAGAACGGGGCGGGAGCGGATGCATGTGCCCTGCAAGCTCTTTTTTAAAAGCCCTCATGCGCCATGTGATTTTGAAACTTAACAGTGTGGTCATCCTGGATATGGAAGCCGGTTTAGAACATCTCGGGCGCGGAACCACAAAAGGAATCGATTATATGCTCATAGTGGTGGAACCCGGAGCAAGGTCGATCGAGACTGCTGGAAGGATTGTCAAACTTGCCCGCCATATCGATATTCACAAATTTGGCGCAGTCATCAATAAAGCCGGAGCCGATGTAAAGGAAATCGAGGATAAGCTTAAAGAATACGATATTCCGGTGATAGGCGTTATACCGTTTGATCCCGCACTCGTACAGGCTGATATGGATAATATAGCCCCTGTTGATACAGGCGGCCCGGCAATTCTGGCGATAAAAGAAATTTTTAAGAAATTATCGGAGGGATACAAATAAAAAAACAGGACAGGATTCCCTGCGGATGCAAATCCATCGACGAGATGCTTGGCGGAGGATTTGAAACCGGCATAGTAACTCAACTTTACGGCGCTTCAGGGACAGGGAAAACCAATATCTGCATCCAGCTCGCGGTGGAATGCGTAAGGAGCGGGAGAAAGGTCATTTTCATAGACACTGAAGGCTTCTCGGCAGAAAGGTTCAAACAGATAGCGGGCGAGGAGGCAAAAAAAATTGCAGGGGATATAATCATATACGAACCCGCAAGTTTTGAGCAGCAGTATTCCGCAATTACGGATATTGAAAAGTTAATGAACGAGAAAATCGGGTTGATAATCCTGGACTCTGCTGCGCTTTTTTACAGGCTTGGGCTTACACAGGATGATTCTGAAGAACAAAACGTGGGACTCAGGCGCGAACTTGTGAACCAGATAGGGATACTTCACGGGATTGCACGAAAACACGGGGTCGCTGTGGTAATCACGAACCAGGTTTTTAAAGATGTGACCACAGGCGAACTGTGCCCGGTCGGGGGAAATGCAGTGGAGCATCTCTCGAAAACAATTATCCTGTTTGAAAAGACGGGTGTCAATAAACGAAGGGCTGCTTTGCGGAAACACCGTTCAATAGGCGAGGACGTGTTCGCGGACTTCACACTGACCGAGAAGGGTGCACAATAGCTCCTGGCTTACTGTTTTGGTTTTGAATTCGGTTTTTCTCCTTTCAGGATTTTTCCCAGTTTCCGGGGGAATTCCTTGAGCTGATCCCATGATGAACCTGGGCCAGCCTCTTTACCTGCTGGCGCCGCAGGCACTGCTTTTTTCGTGGTCGTTCCCCTCAAAAGGTACCACGTCAGCACTTCGGCATATGCAACTATCCCGATAAACGCAGACCAGATAAGAAGCAGGATATGGATATTATATACCGGCACAGTCCCGCCCACAAACGAGAATTGCTTTATTGAAAAAAATCCTATGGCTTTAACCGGCAGGATGTAAATAGACGCAACAGGAGCCAGAATCATGATGAATGCAGAAAGCAGCGGCGAGACGTAAACGAGAATAACCAGTATGAGTAGCGAGTATATGAGAAACAGTAAAAGTGAAAGAATATCCATCATCCCGACCTCGTTTTGAATCTTGTGATTAAATAAGCCGCTATTGCCACGCTGCCTATTATTGCTGCAATTACAAGGAACGATGATACCATAAATATTATTATTTCATTCCGCCCTGCATTTATAGGTGATGTTTCACCAGGATTATCGGAAGAAACCGCTTTTTTGGTTTCGATATTATTTGACCGGGCCTGTCTCGTGGTGCCGCGGATATCGCGGTATGTTGCATTAGCAGCAGGAAGAGACACGATATTCCCCTGCAATGAGTACCCGATAGAGACATTATCGCCTCCTTCGATTAAACCCGACCATGCCGCCTCTCCAAAAACAAGTGGATGCACATCAGGTATTTTATCCAACACCATTACAATCGCAGGCCTGTCGCCCGTATTGCTGATAGCGAGTTCCACATCCGTCAGGCTCCCATTATTTTGTGCTTTTTTTGTCATGGTGATATACGGCATATGCACGGTTATATAATTCACTCTGGATACCGAAGATTGCCCATCCCATATGGCTATTGCAGACGGCAGCTCATATTTCCCGGGTTTTTGTGGTGTAATATAATACGTCAGGTTTGTTGATTTTTTGTACCCCAGTTCAATATTCCAATCCGGTTGCTGCCCTGTAGTAAACCCGGAAGGTATGGCGTCGTGGATGCTGATAGATTTGTTATCCTTTCCTGAATTATAGACATACAATTCAACAGGCACGTTTTCATCATCTGTTTCTTCAGGGATGCGTTTTACAATAGAGATATTCGGGGTGATTTGTATATCTTTACTCACGGTTAGGAGGCGGGCGTTGTTGTAATAATCGCGTGTCTCAACCTGTGCGATTAATTTAATTGTAGAATTTGGAGGCAGCCGGGTTATCCGGGATTTAAAAGATTTTGTGCCATTGATGCCTGAAACTGAGAACACGTCGGGCTGGATTTTTATCGTGTCTTTGCTATCCAGGATTATACCTGCAATATTCTGGGTATCATCGCTTGTTAAATTTATAATGACATCTACTGTTTCATCGGGATAATATTCGTCTTTATCTGTGATAATTTCGGCTTTGACCTCAGGAGGCTTAAATGTCAGGGATTCAAGCTCTACAACTCATGGTTTTATTTGATATTGTCAGGTTCACGGTATCGGTTCCCAGTGCATCAATACTGATTGAATAATTTTGAATTGAATAGTTGTCTCCCCATTTTAATGTCGTTGTTTCCAGGGGCGTCCAGATATCCCTGTCTTCAAGTTTGGAGAGGGCTATCCACGAATAATCACCACGTATCCCGAGCAGGGTTATTCCGATGCCGTTATAAATTTTAAATTCATTTACTTTAAATTCGTCTGCCGCTATCAGGGATTGGTCTTTGTATATGGCTAAAGAGGAGTTTGAACCATCTGACGCCGTTACTTTTACGAGGTAATTTTCATATGCGAGAGATTCGTTTAATTTGATATAACCAGAGGTTTTGGCTGCCCAGACCCTGTCTGTTGTGACGGCGGACGCGGCAGGGAGAAAACAGATTATTATGAAACATATTACAATTTTTATGTTCATTATACTTCAGATTGAATTCAATTGGTTTAAACCTTTTCTTGATTTTATATTTATATGTATATCCTGTCTCCATTG
>JAPZAN010000150.1 GCA_027460605.1 Candidatus Methanoperedens sp. | reverse complement strand
GGATTTTTGAGAAAAAAACAATATTTGACAGCATTATCGACCGCATCATACTCAAAACCGGAATAGAGAAGCGTAAAGTAATAGCGCTAATAAATAAAAAACAGGAAGAACTCGGAAAACAGGTGCTGATAGAGGTCAGCGCCATTCTTGTTGCGCTTGAGCACGAGATAATGGTGGATGACCTTATCGATGAGGAATTTGGAGTTCTAATTAACTCTTCGTCTTCTTAGTAAAAAGTTTGATAAACTCGTCGCATTCCTTGACAATATCCTTTGATGCCTTTTTAATTACATCAACAGGGTCTGCGCCATCTGTCCTCACGAAAAGCACAGGTTCGCTGATTGTCGGGTGCTTTATATCGTATGTTGCAATCTCGACATGCTTGTTATCCAGTAAAGCCGTCTTTAAGATACTGAGCATGGTATGCGTTTCCCCTGTCACTTTGATATTTATTTCATTTTCCGTCTTATTGAGGATTGTAAGTTCCATAATATCACCTAAACAATTCCTGTCCCGTAATCCGAGGATATTTTTCTTGTCTCTGTTCTTTCACATTTAGGACATTTAAGTTTACCGTTATCATTTTTCAGCACTGCCCTGCAATTGCCGCAATAGGCTTTCATTACCCCGAGTTCTTTATCTACCGTGGTTAGACGCATATTCCGAAGGTCAATGACCCTTGCTTTAACGATGTCAAACGGGGCAAATTCATAGTATAATTCTTTCACGTATGCATCCTTGACATTTGAAACATGAATGGCTGCCTGGTCTGCATTGACAATCTCCCGCTCTCCCTTTCCTTTTATCCCGGCAATCTCAACCAGTGCAACCGAATCTTTTACATCGGTAACCTGACCTATTACGATATCGCCCACCTGGATATGAGGCGGCGTATTGGTGACGGGAATAACCGAAATAGACCTGTCCTTCGTGTTTATCTTAACAATTCCGCTGGCTGTAGCGTAAATATTCCCTTTATCCACATATGTCCCGTTTCTCGGCGAATATTCTTCTGAAGTCCCGATAAGGTCTCCGGGTAAAACGGCTCTTGTTTTCTCCTCCGGTTCTTCCCCGGGAGTCTCTTCTGAAGGTTGCTCGGGCTGCTCTGGTTCTTCTGGCTTTTCTGTCTCTTCGCCAGCCTCCTCTATTTCTTCTATTTCTTCCTCCAGTTCAAGCTCGCTTTCCTTTATATCTTTAGGTTCCTTAGCATCGCTTTTCCCAAGCTTTCTCCTGCTTGTCATTTTCTTTCTTTTAATTCTAATAACTATCCCTCTATTCGTTTCTCAATCCTGTATATCTCGGCTTTTATGACCTTTATCTCCTTCGTATGAAACCTGAATGTCCTCTTAATAGGAAAATCAATTAATTGATACTCTGTTATGACCGATGGGCTAATGAATTTTTTTATGAATTCCAGACTTCCGGCGTTATGTATGGAATAAACCACGCTGCTTACTTCGAGGGCTTTCCTCAAAAAAGGGCGGTCGCTTCCTTTAACCTGTGCGCCAAACGGCGGGTTCATCACAACTGTATGCGCTTTCCCGCTAATATTTTCGATGCGGCTGCATACGAACTCGACATCCGCGCCAAGTCTCTTTGCATTTGCCCGTGCAATCTCAAGAACTTCTTTATCATCATCAAAACCTATAACCTTTTCTGCTCCCAGGAGTTTTGCCCCGATTGCAAGTATTCCCCCGCCGCACCCGAGGTCATAAACCGTATCCGTGAGGTCGCCCCTCATGAA
>JAPZAN010000149.1:3622-5172 GCA_027460605.1 Candidatus Methanoperedens sp. | reverse complement strand
TTCCGTCTTTTGTGCCGCTTCTCTTGATTATTTTTAAGCGCACAAAAGCTTAATATGAACGCTACCAATACCCTATACAATCATTATAAACGGAGGTGGGAACAATGTGCAGCACATATACACCGTTTGAAATAAAGCCGGAAGAACTGGCAGAAATGGGAAGAACGTACGGCATGTACTGGTGCATGTCATGCAAGAAAACGTTCATGAAAAAAGGTGCAACCGAATGCCCGAACTGCGGCTCAAAGAAAATAAAACCGAGAGCACCGTAAAAACAATCACTCAGTCCTGACAATATTCTTTTCAATCCATCCAGGAAGTTTTTGCATTTAAGATCAGCTTCGCTGTGATCCATCTGGTACTTTTCTTTGAGTTTGTTTATTATATCGGATAAATTTGCTCTGCCGCTGCAATTATCCAGAATATCCCTTGCAAAATCTGTGACCGTAAAAATCCTGTTATTATTTGTATCGAACAGTATATTTGTTCTTTCAGTTTTCAAGCCGTTCTCCGATATGTTTCCAGCCATGCCGGCATGGATTATTTTTGCTAAATTGAAATTGAACGTCCCGGCAAAAACCCCTTCATTAAGAGAGGGAAATATCTTACTATCCTTTAAATCGGATGAGGCTTGTTTTTCATTTGATTTTTTCCTGAATATTCTTTCCATCAATTCTGATAGGTCAGACAGTTTGTTTTTTACTTTTTTGTAGTGGGAGATATACAGAAAAAGATGTTCCCGATCAAGATTGCTCCATATGGGCAAATCCCGGTATTTGAGTGAAAGTTGATTGTAGAATTCCTGGATTATCTCTTCAGTTTCCCTTTTCGACATACCTCCAGACGCTTCATAATCATACCAGAGGGACATGTCCATGCTATCATTTTGAACTATTTTGTTAACATAACGATGACGGATTTTCATACACTTTTGAATGCCTGGTAAGCTGGAAGCTTCCGAAGGACATGGACCGGATAATCTGGTTATTTTGCAGGATAAAATCCATTGTTTCTCGTGCTTCATTGCGTGTTTCGGTTGGAAAACCGAATATCAGGAATAAATGCGTCCAAATACCCGCATCCGCGCAAAATTTGCAGATTTTAAGGGCATTATCTTTTTTTATACCTTTATCCATGCATCCCAGGACCCTTTCATTGGCAGATTCCAGCCCGAAATATAGCATTTTACAGCCAGCGTCAGCAAGCTTGCCGCCAAGTTCCGAAGAAAACGCTGTCTCGAATCTTGAATCAGCCAGCCATGAAATACCAAGATTATTTTCTATTATTTTCCCGGATAATTCGCTTATCAGCTTCGGAGATACCCCTTCGTCCTGAAACGTAAAATATGCCGTATTGTATTTACTTTTAAGCGCCTCTATATCATCATATAAAAGGTCGACATTCCTTGGCATGTAGTTGCCTGAATAGCCAAAGCTGTGGTCGCAAAAAGTGCAGCGTCTCCAATAGCATCCTCTTGATGATAGCACAGGCAATATGAGTTCAGGTGAAAAATACAAATCCAGTGGCAGACCATCGAAGCAGGGAGTGGG
>JAPZAN010000149.1:0-3611 GCA_027460605.1 Candidatus Methanoperedens sp. | reverse complement strand
TTATTATGGCTTATCTCGTTTATCAGGCGTGTGAAAACACTGCCGCCGATGTTTATATGTGTATTCGGGCTGGCTTTTTTTATCAAATTTGCAAGTGTCAATCCCGGAATTACCTGGCTGGTATTGATGATGGAAATGCCAATCAGTTCGGGTTTATCTCTCAGTACCTCAGGAACCGTGTATTTCTTGAAATAATCAATAAAAAGATTTTCTTCCTTCTCATTAATCGCCGCAAGTACATCTTTACTGGAACGGCATGAGTCGCGCATATCATAGGCATGAAAGGTAAGGTTTGTGGGGTAATAAGCAGACGAGGCAAGCTTGAGGCCAAGCTCGAGTATCTTAAAAGCTCTGAATAATTCTTCGATATCGTAGAAATTATCCCTGTTTTTTAAGATTTTTTTGGCAGAATCCACCTCATTAATGATATAATCGCCGAAAAGAATCGAGCTACCCAAAGCTGCATAATGTTTCTGGAGTTTTGGGGATAATTCTCTTCTGGAATCAAGCTCCTGGAATTTTAGATTTGCCCTTTCATAAAAGCTGCAAAGACCCGATTTGCTCAAAAGAGCATCATAAAAAGATATATTGATATCCTTCTGTTCAACATTACAATCATTGGCTTTCAGGAAAGCGGTTAAAGAAGGAAGGCTCAAATAAGGCTGGGTTGGAATCCATTGCGGCGGGAATAATAATTTTGTAAGCATATTTTCTGGTTGAATAAGGTACAATTCCAATAAAACTTTTGGTTCACCCACCACAAACTTTATGTGATTTCATTGTGATTCATGTCAATTAGTGATTTTCATGGCAGAAACTAAATCCAAATATGTAGGCGATGAATTTGTTGAAGAGGAAACTATTGCTGGCGAAAAGGGAAATGAACTTGAAGGCTTATATGACCTTGTTTTGCCGCCAGGAGTCTCGCACAAAGTGATCCTGGAAGCTATAGATAAATTCAATTTAGAAGTTGTCACTCGAAAATGCGCAATGAAAACTGTTGACGTAGAACCGGAGAATCTCCTGGTACTGCGCGGGGAACTGGAAGCTGTAAATACCTCTATTCTTGCACCATTGGCACTTTTGTGTCATGTCAGAAACTTCCACTTTTCCTGAACCACCACAAACGATGCACGTCTTTCCTTCCTGCTTTCCAGTCCCGTCACAGTACCTACAAGTTACTTCACCGGGTATCCTCTGCCTTTTTTCTTTTGGTTTTGCTTCTGCCATTTTAAATCACATCGCTATGAATATCAAACTATAATATATGTTTTTCCTTTTTATCGCTGTATCCCAAAAAAATAAGAAAAGTAGGCATAAAGCCTACTTAATTGTTTACTTTGCTGGGATGACGAAGGCTCTCTCTCCGGCGCAGCGGTCCCACTCTCTGAGTGCCGCCTTGCCGAAGCATCCTCTTGGATCCGCAAAGTCAAAGTTGATCAGGTCGTCTGCGAAGCAGGCTTTGACCAGCGGGTTCACACAGAATGCATCCTTCTTTCCGGCGTGTGCTGCCTGAACTACTGCGGTGTATCCACCCTGATGTCCTACGTTCATTGCGTAGTTGGGGTAGTTAGCGCCTCTGAGTTCACCAATGCAGCCCTCGTCGCTTCCGATCGAGAACACGTTGGTTGCGCCGCACTGATCCTGCAGGTCATACCCGTAGAATCCGAGTCTTCCGTGCGCCTCTTTGTGGAGGTACATGCTCAGATACCATGCTGATAGACCGGCATTGCTGTGTCCGGTTGCCAGAGCTGTTGCGCCGCCTGATGCCATTGCTACGGCTGTTGCTCTCAGTGAACCACCGAAATGGTCTTCCAGTGTTGTCGGGTACTTCTCGTATGCTTCAAGACTGTACAGTGTTGTTTCTGTAGCGATATCTTTTACAGTTTCAATGGTGGCTTTTGCCTTTGCATATCCGCCATATTTCTTGTTTGCATAGTCGTTGCCCCAGTACAGGAAGTCGTCAAGGATATCGTTGCAGTATGCTGGTAATGCATACATTGTGAATCCGACGCCTCCTGACATGTAGCCGCCGAGCCAGATCTGGTCATACAGCATTGTTGCTGCACTTGCTACCTGTAAGACCACATTGACTGGTTCCTCAGGTGTCTTTCTGCTTGTCTGGACGATATCTGCCATGTGACCGAAGGATAATCCTCCAGGCTCATTGGGTCCCCTTGCTCTGCGCGCCGGGATCATATCACCCATTTCGACAAGTCCTGCGTGCTTGGCTGTGAATGCAAGCTCACCGACTGCTGCTTCACCGGCGCACATGTGATATGCGCTGATAAAGGTCATACCGACCTGCATTGCCATCCAGCGGCTTGTGCCTGGTCCGTCCTCAGTCCTTGTGACTATGGTTGGGATATGCACTGCCTGCCATGATGTCTTGCCTATTCCTGCCTTGATCTGCTTTGCCTGGTTGTCAGGGAATTCGTTGTCAATATTGATAACGAACTGCTTGTCTACTTCATCCTGCAGTGTCTCGTCGCCAGTGAATATTTTCACATAGCAGTCATCTACGAGTGCCGGGTGTGTTTTGTGTATGGGGTCAACTGTCTCTGACCCATGGGGATACCGGCAAGATGCAACTTTGGATCATATGCCTGCAATCCTCTCTTCTTGGTGATTGCTGCTCCGCACTTGGTCATTTCTACCTTTCTTGGGTTCTGTGTATACCCAAGTCTCAGGTATTTGGTCTTCTTATCGGTTATTTTGCTTTTTGCAACGCCGCCGCATTTATTTGATCCCCATTCTTTCGCGTACTTTGTTTCCATTGATTTCTTAAATCTTGGTTCTGCCATTTTGAATCACCTCACGCCTTTGGCTGGAAGCCATATCTTGTTCTTAACTCCCAGACTTTTTGTACGTGTTCGACTACTTCCTTGTCGCTTCTGAAGGACACATTGTCCACTCTATAGAAGGTGGTTCTCTTGGCAGCTTCGGACTCGCTCATTGGTTTTCCAAGGTTGACCTTTCTGTCAATTGGTACACCGACCTGGTCTTTGTCGCTTACAATGACGCCGCCTTCAAGTCTGCGCCTGTCCAGCATATCGAACATTACGCCGTCTTCCTGCAATCTCAGGGAGTGTCCGTGAACTGTACAGCCCCTCATGCCTGCAAGACCCCAGTCAGTCATTTCGGTCTCGCACTGTCTCTTGGCGTATACTTCAAGGTCTCTCTCTCTCATTTCGTTAACCTGTCTCCCTGACAGTGTGCCTGGGTCAACTCCTCTGAAGTTGATTGCTGCATGGTACGATCTCCAGTATGGTACTGACGGAGCATTGTACATGGAGTCAGCAAACTGTACGTATCTGACCCTGTCTCCTGCTGCTGCGCCGGGGGTTGGTTCTACAACTTCTCTTACCGGGCAGTCCGGTTCGCCCATTTCTGAAAGTGGTGGATGGGTGCTGGGATAGTCAGAACCTGGTGCTCTGTGTCCCATAATTGCTGTCAAGTCCTCGTCTGAGACGTCACGCAGTTTCTCTACGTCATCTGACATGTGTTTTCTTCTATTCTTGGCAACTGAGGTATTGCCAGGGTAGTATTGTGGTTTATAAGCCATATTTTTTCCTCCTTAATTTATTAAACGGTTTCTTCTGCTTTGCTGG
>JAPZAN010000148.1 GCA_027460605.1 Candidatus Methanoperedens sp. | reverse complement strand
TAAAGGACTATGAAGGTATAACCGAACATCCCTGCCGCTATCGACGGTGTACCTGTCAGGACATCAGCCACGAAACTTACAAAACGTCCAAACCTGTTTTCCCCGTATTCTGAAAGATAGACCCCTGAAAGAATGCCTACAGGAAGCCCGATTAAGCAGGCAATCCCCACGACTATGAACGTCCCCTGTATGGCATTCCCAAGCCCGCCGCCTGCTTCTCCAACGGGTTTGGGGAGCTGTATAAGAAAATCAAGGTTTATAGATGATATCCCATTGGTTGTTACAATATAGAGAATACTAATCAGTGGGATTATGGCGAGAGCAACACAGGAAGCGGTCAGGAAAGACATAACCCTGTCTGTTATTTTTCTTTTATTCCACTTCATGCAACCCCACCTCCTTCGACTTTAAGGAGTTTCCATACAAGAATCCTGGCTGCAATATTGACTATAACTGATATAACCAGGAGCAAAAATCCGATCTCAATAAGAGATGAGATGTAAAGCTTTGATGTTGCCTCCACGAACTCGTTTGCAATAACCGATGCCATAGTGTATGATGGCGAGAAAAGAGATTCCGAAATCCTGGGGCTGTTCCCGATGACCATGGTTACTGCCATCGTTTCGCCGATAGCACGTCCAAATCCAAGAATTACCGCCCCGAATATTCCCGACCTTGCGTATGGCAGCACTGCAATTCTTGTGGTCTCCCAGCCTGTAGCGCCAAGAGCGAGAGCGCCTTCTCTCTGGTGTGTGGGAACTGTCATAATGACTTCCCTGGATATCGATGAGGTTATCGGGATTATCATGATTGAAAGTATCACGCCGCCGGTGAGCATGGAAAGACCGTACATCGTTCCCTGGAAAAGCGGCAGAAACCCAAGGTAAGTTGAAAGAGGCGGCGCAAGATAGTCACGCATGAATGGAGCGAGAATGAATATACCCCAGAGCCCGATGATGACGCTCGGGACGGCGGCGAGCAATTCTATGATGAAAGAGAGAGGCGTTCTTAATTTTCCAGGGGCGAGTTCTGAGAGAAATATCGCTATCCCAAGGCTGAAGGGGACTGCTATGAGCAGGGCAAGGAATGACGAAACAAGAGTCCCGAAGATAAAAGGCAGGGCGCCGAATATCTCGCTCACGGGGTCCCAGGTTGATGAGGTCAGGAAACCCAAACCAAAAGAGTCAATTGAAAGTCCTGCCCCGATAAAAAGCTCCCTGAATAATAAAAATGCAAGGACTATTATGCCAAGAGCAAATAAGCCGACAACTGCTTCAAAAATAAAATCGCCGGAGAGTTTACTCCGGCTGATACGGAAAGAAGACAATCTCGATCTATCCATCTAGATTAGCGGTTGTCCATTGTAGTTCATAAGCTTTATGGTTTTTTCATTCAGACTTACGACTTCTTTTGGCAGCGGTACATACTGGAGACCTGAGGAATAACTCTGTCCATCATGTACTGCCCACCAGAGGAATTCAGCGAGTGCCTTGCCTTTGGTCAGATCCGTCTGGTCTTTATAGATAAGAAGATAGGTAAAGCTGCTAATGGGGTATGAATTGTCTCCTGGGGCATTCACAATACTTACGGATGACCAGCTTGCGTCGCCTGAGGGCAGCGTTGTCACGGCTCCGGCAACGGCGTTTGCAGTTGTCTCAAGCGTGGGTTCGATGAATTTCCCTGCCTTGTTCTTGATATATGCATAGGAGATGTTGTTCTGAAGCTTGGCATAGATAAGTTCGACATACCCTATTGCATAGGGGTTCTGGCTTA
>JAPZAN010000147.1 GCA_027460605.1 Candidatus Methanoperedens sp. | reverse complement strand
TTCAATCGCTGACAACTTATCTCCCAAACGTTTTACTCGTTCGTACTCTTCTCGAAATGCAAAATCAATAAACGACGCCATACTAACTAAATATAGTTATTATGTATTATATCTTTTGGTAGGTTTTTCAAAATTCTCTTAAGTAATTTTCTAAATTCTGGGCTGTCAAACTTTCCCGATTTTATAAGAGCATAGAGTACTTGCCTATGAGGTGAGTCAATGAAAAATATTAGAGGATGTAGCGCTGCAACATCTTCAAGCCTTAAGTCATATTTCTGGTTAAGTCCCCAGAACAATTTATGCGTCAATCTCTTAGTTTCTCCTGATATGTTGTTGCCAAAAACAACTACATCGATGTCAGATTTTCCCCGTACCCATTCATTAGGTCGATCAATAGCTGAACCAAAGAACTCAACATCCACGATTTCACTATTCTGTTGACACCAATTTTTAAATTCTGTCCTGAAGTCTTTTAACTTTATTGTGTTTTGTGACGTTTGCATACCATTACATCTACCTTTTATTATTTAAGTGTAATGTTTACCACCTAATTACATATTTATAGCAAGAATGTGTATTTACAATGCATGTCTGCCGAGTTTGTAACAATAAAAATATCCAAAGGCACATTTGAACAACTAAAAGAATTTCGTGATAAAAACGAATTAAAATCAATTACCTTAGCAATACAAAAAGGTGTAGATTGTTTAAGTGCTATAGAAGAGATTCAGAAAAAATTGGAAGAACAAAAAGAAAATCAGGAATATTATGAAATAGAGGAGATAATAATTAAAAACTTAATCGAAAATACCATTAAAAACTGGCTGGAAACTGTTGATGAGAAAAAAGTAGCAGATTCGATTCGCTATGCATTGCAAACTTTTAAAGAAATAAAAAAGACTCCTTCTTTTGAAGTTTTTGAAAATAAAGACAGGATAATACGAGAAATATTTGAGAAATATATCAAAATAATAATAACGACTTTGGAAACGACTGAGTTCAAAAGTGACATAAAAAATAGAATTTCAGCTATGTTTCTTGAGCAGTTACTAACATTTGATGAAGTTATGTAAGAATGCGTAAGGCTTAAACACAAATAGTATCATGCTTTGAATCCTAATAAAAAACATAAGAAACCGTAGGATATGCCGATGAACACCGATTCTTAATCCGCATCTGCGTTTATCTGCGTTCATCTGCGGTTAATTTAATCAGGTGAGAAAACATGCCAAAAATCACAATCATCGGCGCCGGCGCTGTGGGCGCGACAGCAGCGCAGAGAATCGCAGAAAAAGAACTCGGGGACGTTGTCCTGACTGATATAGTCGAAGGACTGCCGCAGGGAAAAGCCCTTGACCTCATGGAAGCAGGTTCCCTATTCGGGTATGATTCAAAAATAACAGGCACGAACGACTATAAGGATATCGAAGGCTCGGACGTGGTTGTCGTTACCGCAGGAATAGCAAGAAAACCCGGCATGACAAGAGAAGACCTGCTGAAAATAAATACCAAAATCATCAAGGAAGTTTCGCAGAATATCGCAAAATACGCGCCTGATTCCGTGGTCATCACGGTCACCAACCCGCTTGACATAATGACATACGTTACAATGAAGACCACAGGTTTTGACCCGGCGCGGGTGTTCGGGATGAGCGGCGTGCTGGATTCAGGGAGGTTTGCCGCTTTTATCGCAATGGAACTTGGCTGCTCTGCGCGGGATATAAGCGCAATGGTGCTTGGGGGACACGGCGATACAATGGTGCCGCTTCCGCGCTTTACAACGGTTTCCGGTGTCCCGATTACGGAACTCCTGCCTGAAGTTGCAATCAAGCGCCTCGTTGATAGGACGGTCAACGGCGGAGCTGAAATTGTCAATCTCCTGAAAACCGGAAGCGCCTTTTACGCGCCCTCGGCTGCGGTGACCAACATGGTAGAGGCGGTTGTGAAGGATACAAAAAGGGTTTTGCCTGCGTGCGCTTACCTTAACGGCGAATATGGCAAGAAGGATATTTATCTTGGCGTTCCTGTGAAGCTCGGGCGCAAGGGTGTGGAAGAGATAATAGAACTAAAACTGACTTCTGATGAGAAAAAAGCCCTTGATAAGTCGGCAGAGGCAGTTAAGTCAGGAATAGCGGAACTATCCGCATAATTGCGAAAAGGATATAAGCAGGACGTATGAATAAACGGTTAATTATCACGAGGTCATTCAGTTGAAATTTCGAACCAATTCTCGGCAGCATCATGGAAAAATTCGAAAGGGGGACAAAGGTGCTGATTGTGCATAAGAACGGCGAATCAAAAGATAAACATCAGGTCAAGGTTTCGGCAGCCGAGTTAATAAACCGCAAAGGCAATCTTCTCATCGTAAAAGGCATTGAAGCCGACAACGATTCTGTAATAGATGTCAGATTGAGGGATGACCTCTGAACTGAGGGATTGAAATGGGGGTTGACCTTGGTGACCTCTTTGATAAAAAGGAGATAGAGCTAATAGAGCTAAAAGGGAAAGTAATCGCTATCGATGCCTACAATACCCTTTACCAGTTCCTGAGCATAATCCGCCAGCGCGACGGCACGCCGCTCATTGATTCCCACGGCGAGATAACATCCCATCTTTCAGGTTTTTTATACAGGACTACAAATCTTGTCGAAGCCGGCATCAAACCGGTATTTGTTTTTGACGGGGCGCCTCCGGCATTCAAGAATAATACTATCGAGGAACGGAAAAAAATACGCACGGAAGCCAGAGAAAAATATGAAGAGGCAAAAGCAAAAGGCGATGAAGAGGAAGCTTTCAAACACGCCCAGGCGTCGTCCCGTATTGGCGGGAATATGATTGATGATGCCAAAAACCTGCTTGGGTTCATGGGTGTGCCGGTCATCCAGGCGCCTTCAGAGGGTGAAGCGCAGGCGGCATTCATGGTGAGGGAGAAAAAAGCTTATGCAGCAGGTTCGCAGGATTACGATTCGCTGCTGTTCGGCGCATCCGTCATGGTCAGGAACCTTGCAGTTTCCGGAAAAAGGAAGCTTCCCGGGAAAAGTGTGTATGTCGATGTAAAACCCGAACTTATCGAACTTGAACCCGGTCTTCTTAAACTTGAGATTTCAAGGGAACAACTGGTTGATATAGCGCTTCTTGTGGGAACGGATTATAATGAGGGTATAAAGGGGATAGGTCCGAAAAAAGCCCTGAAACTGATAAAAAAACACGGAAGCATCGAGGGAGCGCTCGGCGAGTTGAATGCCGAGATTAAAAACCTGGCAGAAATAAAAGCCCTGTTCCTTGCTCCTGATGTTACGCAGGATTATGAACTTAAGTGGAAAAAACCCGATTCGGCAGCGATAATAAAGTTCCTATGCGAAGGGCATGATTTCTCACAGGAACGGGTGTCAAAAGCGGTGGAGCGTCTGCTCGAAGCTTCAGATGAAGGACAGAAGACGCTGGATAAGTGGTTCTAGCTTTTAATCCCAAGCGCCTTATTCGTCTTCTTTATCGATTTCGCGCCTTCCTTCTCAATCTCAAGCATCGCCCTGATGGCATCCACGTTCTCAGGCACAACATCCGATTCCTGGTGTATAGCCTGGAAGAAATAGAGTTCACCTTTGTTAATCGCAATCGAATCCTTCCAAACCACGTTCTCCCACATGTCGCCCCTCGGCCTTCCAAGGTCTTTTGCCAATTCCATCGCCTCGGCAGTTGATTTTATCCTGTCCTTGCTGCTCACAAGCATGATTCTCGGTCTTTTTTCAAAGACTTTAATAATATCGTCTTCCTTGCATGCCTTTTTCAATTCGATATTCAGCGCATGAAGATGCATGAGCGTGGTCGAGGTCTTTACAGCCATCGTTGTGATATCAATATCCGGAAGAATCGAATTTACATCAGGGCCGTGGTGCGAGGGAAGTTTAATGGGGTCTGGAATGAGAGCGTTAATCGGGCCTGTTTTTATGTCATTGGGGTCGGCAGCCCGCCGCATCAATGTCACCCGCGCCTTCCTGACGCCAAATGCAGTATCAAGTGCATACAGCACCCTTACAAGTCCTGTGGTGTTGCATGAGACAACCCTGGTAAAATCCCTGCCAAGAGCATCGCCGTAATTTGCCTCTGAATTGAAAGAAAAATCTGCAAGTTCATGTTCTTCCCCGCCCTGCCAGATGGCTTTAACGCCGTGTTTTTCATAGAGTTTCTTGTACTCATCGCCAGTATCGCCGGGCGTGGCGTCAATCACGATATCTGCTTTATCAAGCAGTTCTTCAAGCGTGCCGCCAACCTCAATTTTTGATTTCCTGAACTCCTCGATATTTTCCTTTGAAGTAGTATAAAGCGTAAAACCTTTTTCAATAGCGATTCGTGCCTCAAAACTCGGTCTTGTCTTAACAACGCCCACGACCTCCATGTCGTCCTGGGCAGCCACGGCGTCAGCCACGCGTTTTCCTATAGTTCCATATCCATTTATTGCAACTTTTGCCTTCATCTGTTATTCTCCCGGTCGCCAGATTGTTCAGCCATCTATTATAGCTTCCTGCTTTGTTATATTAATGTCAACAATCCTGCCATGGACGGTTTTGGTCTCGCCGAGGATACTTTGGAGTTTGATGGCATCTTTATCCGCAGTCAAACGTACGACGTCTTCCATAATCGTTTTTCCTTTAAGGATTACCTTGAGTTCGCACATAGCTGTTAAATCGGTCTTGTTGATATTAATATTTATCATATCCTGCAACTATACAGGGATGGAGGCTTTGCTATACCTGAACTGAAAGGACTCATAATACCAGATTATACAGTAATGGAAGAGCATTCCATCGTGGTCCGCGGCGATGTTATTGTGGGGAATTATGCAGAACTCGCTTACGGTTTGATAGCCGGCATGGTAATAGCAGGGGAGCATGTGAAGATAAACGGGAACATACTCTCGGAGAACGATATCAGAATAGACCTGTGGTCTGATATAACAGGGGATGTCAGGACAAAGACAGATGCGTATCTCGGGGAATTTGTCAATATCAACGGGAAACTCTTTGCGGCTGGCAATCTCGATGTGGGGAACAATGTGAAAATAAGCGGTGGCTATGATGTTAAAGGATGGCTGGTGGTGCGTAATCCCCTCCCTGTGATGATGTTCATATTCTTCTATCTTATGGCATTGCTTCGTTTCGGCAATGAAGAGGAGGTTGAAAAGGCGCTTGATGAGCTTTTCACGGAAGAGCCTTCAGATAATAAACTGTTGTCAATACCCAACAGGACAAAAATAGACCTTGAAGCAATAAAGACCACCTCGCGCGCCGTGATTGGAAGCCACTGCCGCCTGCTCGGGAATATCCGCGCCCGTTCCATGTCGATGGGGAACCATGATACGTTGTTCGGGAGTATCCGCACCACCGGAGATATCGCAATCGGACGAAGCTGTATCATACACGGGAATATTATCACGAAAGGAACAGTTGATATAGGAAGGAACTGCAATATTCTTGGGAAAATTACAGCGGATGCGATAGTACTGCACGAAACCTCCAGAGTTAATGGCGAACTGGCAGCCCCGAACAGCGTGAAAATAATGCGGGATGATCTTGAAGGACTGGATGAGGTTGGGAAAAAGGTATTCTACGGGTTTACAATGCTTGAGGATGTTTGAAGAGGTTGTTACGGATTTCCACACCCTTCCGAGAATGAGAAAACAGTTAGAACTTTTAAAACATGACTTGGGGAGAAAGTGATTTTATGATAAGACTAATTTATTTCAACAATTTTAAAAATATTTTACCATTGTCTGTTAAATAATATAGCTTCCTTCTGCCAGATATTTTGCATTCAATCAAATTGTGTTTTTGAAGGTCTTTTAGGTGTTCATAAGCTGTCGAGAATGGAATACCAAGTGTGGTTGCAAGCTGATACCCATGCACAGGTCTTTTGCTAATTTCTTCTAAAATTTGCTTTTTAGTTTTGCCTATAATACCCATATAACTGGGTATGGAATAGAGTGTTACAGTCAAAAAGTATATAACGGAAAAATCCGATATAAGTATACAGGAGGAAAAAAAATATGAATTGTAAGATTTTGATATTGGCGATACTTGCAGTGTCTTTGATATCTCTAACAGCTTTGGGGTATAGTGCCCCTGAGACCCAGAAATTATCCACCACAGCAGCTATAATCAGCCAGGACAACGGTGCAAACCTGATATCTGAGAATCCACATCAGATGGATGCAAAAAGTGCTCCATGTCCCAGAAAAGACCCCCGCGGCTATGGATATGGATGTTATTATCTTTAATTTCGACCTATTGAATAGGCGTTCACATTTCCAGATTTAGAGGCGACTGAGGCAGTCGCCGTTTATCTTTTTGAAGCCTGTTTATTTTCAAGCTCAATTAATTCATTTATTCTTAGATCTACGATGTCCATCGCATCTTCAAATAATTTCTTATTAATCTCAAGATTGAAGTATTTCTTAAGTTTTTCTTCTGGAGTAAGTGTGGTACCTACTGAAAGATATTCAATATAATTCTTATTGAATTCTTCTGGATTTTCCCTATATTTTTTGAAAAGAGAAAGAGAAATTGCCTTTGAAACAGCATAATTAAATGTATAGTAATTATTTGTTAAATATATGTGGGGAATAGACGTCCATTCCGAAGAATCCTCGTTATAATATTCAATTGATTTACTTCTATATTCTTTTGAAAGATTAGTCCATAATGAATTAAGATCTGCGCCGCTTATGTTATTTGTTGTATCAGATTTCTTATGTGCTTCGTATTCAAATTCTGTAATTAAAGGCTGGGATGTAAAATAGTTTTGATATTCCCCTATATTTTGAGATAAAACTGCAACTGCGGTGTCTTTATCATAATTTTCGATAACATAATCAACAAATAGTTCCTCATTAAAAGTTGATGGGATTTCCATTTCATACTCAGGTCCTCCACAATAATAATAATCAACTTTATTCCCCATCAAATAAAAGTTGATATCGTGACCTAATTCATGTGTAATCGTTTTCTTGTCATCAATTAATCCACCATAATTCATAAAAATGATCGAAGGTGATTTTAAAGCACAAAGAGACATCGCATAACCACCGGGCTGTTTCCCATTTTCAGGGGCTGGATAAACATCAATATAATTTCCAGTCACTGTTTTTATAAAAATATCATTGAAAATCGGATCCATCTTTGAATACGATTTTTGTATCTCTATTAATGAATCCGTGTAATTGTATTTTTTATCTGGTTCATCCATTAATTGCAGATATAAATCATATGGTCTAAGTTGATCGAGTCCAATTTTATCTTTACGGAATTTAATATACGCATCAAATACATTTTTCCGTTCTTTGAAGACTGAATTCATAACGTCTATCTGTTCTTTTGTGAGATACGAATCGAACATCTTTGCGTCATAGTAATCTGAATAATTGAGCTCTCTTGCATAAAGGTCATCCAACTTTGCTTTCTCAGAATACAGTTTTGCCATTTTGTCAGATTCATTGATCAAATGAAAGAATCTCTTGTCATACCCCTTTTTTCTATTATTCCTGTTCTTATCAGTTGAAAGAAGAGAATAATACGATTCTGAATTAATTGCAAACTCTTCCCCATTGTCAAGAGTTATGTTCCCGGCAATTGTAACGTTATTTGTGATCTCTTTTAATGCGTTGGTCTCAAGCTTCATTCGCTGATTTGAAATATTGGCAAGATATTCAGCATGTGATTCATTTTGAGGTCGATGATATATAAATCTAATATATTCCGATTCAAGATAGGGTTTATATTTTTCAAGTCTCGGCTCTTCATCAAATATTTTATTCCAATCATCTTTTGAAATCGATGTGAGCTTTATTGTGGCAAAGGAAGTAGCTTTCTCGTGTTCTGTGGATAGATCCTGAATATCTGACAGAAATGTCTCATAGAATTTGTCATTGACATTCAAACTGTTTTGAGCATCACCGAATGCCCACAGAATATCCAAAGATTTTAAAAATTCCTTTTCATCATCCAGATAGCTTAATAAAACAGTGCCGGTAAGATTATCGAATTTCGGGCGATATGTTTCATTAATGTTTTTTGTACGTAGTTTTAGCTCTTCAAGTTTGGCGGATGCATCTTCTCTCGTGCTAAATAAAAATGAGAGATTCCATGTGGTTGTAACATTGCTGATATTTAATTTTTCAAATTTTTCTGAGGATATTTTTTGGGTCGGTACTTTATTCTCTATGCATCCTGAGAGTGCTAAAATCAATGCAAATGATACTATGAATAATAATATTGGTTTTGTTTTTCTCATCATATTTTTCCCATGTCATATCGGCGCCTTAATGCGCAAACATCGGATGCAGGCTTGTTCGCATTTAAAAGCGTTTCGATACAAATACTTTCCCATCAAAGCAGATGAGCTTGTAGAGATGCAAAGAAGCGCAACTCAAAATCTGCGGTTTCAATCATGAGCTTTGAAAAAAAGCAGGCTGTATCAGTAAACAGTAACGCTTTTTACGCCTTTTATCCCTGTGAGTGTATTCACAAGTTCCCCGCTCACTTTGCCCTCTGTGATTATCGTAAGTTTTGGCTCCTCTGTCAAATACGGGTCGTCCGAAACCGCCTGCCTGATTATAATCCCGTGCTCTGCCACTGCAGTCGCCACAGCGCCCAGAAGACCTTTGCGGGCGGCGTTATCGGGCGCTATTACTATCACTCCCAGACCGAGCAACGGCGCGACTTCACGCAGGAATGGCATAGTGCGGACGTTCCTGAATATCTGCAAAAGCGTCTTATCCTTCATAATCGTCTCGCAAGTAGAATCGACAACACGCCTATCCACAGCTATCTCATTTGCTATCTGGGTGTGCGGTATCTCGATACTTCCCGAGACAACCCGTCCCTGCTCATTTACCTGGAAACCTCTTTCCAATAGCAGCCGGATGACTTTTTCCTGTGCCGGATGGTTTTTGAATTTTTCCTGGATTATACTCCACATTATTTCTTAGTATGGTTATATTAGATACAAATGTTTTTGTATCA
>JAPZAN010000146.1 GCA_027460605.1 Candidatus Methanoperedens sp. | reverse complement strand
GCGTTCTCTGCGGTGAATAAATCAAACACCGCAAAGCACGCCAAGAACGCAAAGTTCATAATATGTATCGAAAATTAGGTTATTAACTATATTCATGAGATACCCCAAAAACTATAATTAATCATGCTGCGTGGTCAGTGTAAATGGACTTACAGAGAATTGCTAAGGAAATCCGTGAATTTGAAGGCGTGACACGGAAAAAACCGATCGCAGACCTTATAAATATTTTCAAGAGCGTGCGCTCCGAATATTCAAATTCCATAGTGGATTTCGGCGATGACGCCGCTGTCATCGATATCGGCGGGGAGGATTACATACTGTTTGCCGCCGATGGCATCTGGGGGCGTCTTGTGAACGCAAGCCCGTGGTGGGCGGGATACACGTCGGTGCTCGTTAATGTCAATGATATAGCTGCGATGGGCGGAAAACCGGTAGCAATGGTCAACGTTCTTTCATCTGATAATAAACATGCATGCAAGGAACTCCTTCGCGGAATAAGGGACGGCATAGCCAAGTTCGGCGTTCCCATGGTTGGCGGTCATCTGCATCCCGATACTCCCTATACTTCACTCTCAGTTGCAATTATTGGCACCGTGAAAAGGGGCTGCGAGATAAGAAGCGGCACGGCAGGAGCGGGCGATTCCATAATCGCAGCTTATGACATGGATGGGAAAGCTGGCCCGAATTCCCCATATAGTTTTGATTCTACAACCATGAAAGAGCCGGAGGCAGTGCGCGGAAAGTACAGGGTGATGCAGGAGCTTGGCGAGAGAAAACTTGTTACTGCAGGAAAGGACATCAGCAATCCCGGATTAATCGGGACGCTGGGCATGCTGCTTGAAACAAGCGGAAAAGGGGCGTGCGTTGACCTGTCAAAAATACCTGCGCCGCAGGACATTGAATTTGTACAGTGGTTGAAGATTCATCCTGCAACAGGTTTCATAGTTACGTCTTTACCTGAAAATGAATCCGAAGTAATCCGGCTTTTTGAAAATGCAGGATACACGGCAGCAAATATTGGCGTTATTGAAGATACATCAAGACTTGACATTTGCGACAATGATGAGTGCGTGACGGTATTTGATTTCGAGAAAGATGTGGTGACAGGGATTACGCAGTAATCTGCGGAAGACCCTGTATTTAAATACGGGGATTCATAAGTAGCGGGCGGGCCGGGCAACAGTCAAAACTTCTTCCTCTGGCTTCGCCCCCCGCTATCGACGGTTTCGGGTTACAGGTAACGCCGAATTACCCGGGCTAGCCCGCCGCTGTGATATTGTTGTTTGCATGCAATAAAGTTATCTCAACTGGGGTCATCAGGTATTATTATGGAAGAATTAATCGGTTTTGTTGCAAGTAACCAAAAGGCAAGCAAGATTCTTGCCGTACTGGATTCAAAAGGACCCTTGGACAGCGCCACCATAGCTAAAACAGCCCGGATTGTGGGTGCGGATAAGAGTATTGAAGAACTGGTGGAGAAAAAGCTTTTAGCACTTTCAGGCGGGAAATATGCTTTGACGGAACTGGGAAAACAGGTCAGTCATAAGCTGCGGGGCGTGCGATGAGTTGGGCGGCCGGATTATAGCTTTTGCGAAAGTCCAATAACAACTCACCGAAATCTTTATAGGCTAACAAAACCTACAAATTAGGTATACCTAATTAATAGAAAAAGGATACCTTATGTTAGCAAGCTTTTTAATAACTTTCAGGGAAGCGCTTGAAGCAGCCCTGATAATCGGAATAATTGCGGCTTATGTCGCAAAAATAGGCAGAAAAGACCTCAATCGTTACATCTACGCGGGGATAATCGGCGCGGTTATCGCAAGCATTGGAGTCGCCTTCGTATTCAAATTAGTATATGGAGAACTTCAGGGGACGGCGGAGCAACTGTTCGAAGGTGGTGTTGCCCTTACCGCTGCCGCTGTTTTAACATACATGATTTTCTGGATGGCGCAGAATTCAAGAAAGATAAAAGGAGAAGTCCAGGAAAAGATAGACCTCTCCATATCGAAAGGCCATACCATGGGAATTATAGCCCTCTCCTTTATCGCCGTATTCAGGGAAGGGGTCGAGACTGTCCTGTTTCTTGGCACACTGGCAATCAATTCCCCTTTTGATACGCTTCTCGGTTTTGCTGCCGGGCTTGTGGTTGTGGTCGTTATGTCGTTTGTTATGTTCAAAGGAATGCACAGCCTTGACGTAACCAAATTTTTCAAATATACAAGCGTACTGCTGATATTGTTTTCAGCCGGGCTGATAGCTACCGCCGTGGGCGGATTCAACGAGGCAGGAATCATACCCGTCGTGGTAGAACATGTGTGGGACTTGAACCCGCCACAGAACCCTGACGGTTCTTATCCCCTTCTTCATGAGAATGGTCTTATCGGGGGCGGACTGAGTTCGCTTATTGGCTACCACGCAGCCCCTTCACTGACAATGGTACTTTCGTATATCGGCTACTGGATAATTATCGGAATGTTTGTTTACAGGTCTTTCAAAGCACCGGAAAAGGTGAGATGACATGGAAGCTGATACCTCCAGGATTGAAGAATATCTTGAATCAATCTATAAACTCCAGCAGGAACAGCATCCTGTAAGCACATCACGTCTCGCGGAACATCTGAAACTCTCCCCGCCGTCCGTATCCGAGATGATAAAAAAACTGGCGCACAAAGGTCTGGTGAACCAAATCGAAAAAGGAGTATGCCTGACAGAAGAAGGCAATAAAATGGCTAAAAAAGTCATTCGCAGGCACAGGCTCTCCGAGAGGTTGCTTACAGATATCCTGGGTTTCAAATGGGACGAGGTGCACGATGAGGCGTGCAGGCTTGAGCATGCAATAAGTCCTGAGATGGAAGACCGCATTGCTGAGAGCCTCGGAAACCCCAGGACATGCCCGCACGGTCATCCCATACCTGATAAGGACGGCGTATTTGTAAAAGAAATAGTCAGGCCGT
>JAPZAN010000145.1 GCA_027460605.1 Candidatus Methanoperedens sp. | reverse complement strand
GCCGTTTTTTGCTTTGCCAATAACTTCTATATCCGGCGAGGAAGAGAGAATATCAGTGATGGCCTTGCGCATGAAAGCTGAGTCATCCACGACCAGTACTTTTATCCTCGACATTTAATTCCTTTTATGACAGGTTTTTCGAAACAGTTTCCAGCACTTTTGCGGCATCGAAAGGCTTGATAATAAAATCCCTTGCGCCGATTTTGATTGCATCATTTACAACCGTCTGCTGACCAATCGAACTGCACATTACGACCTTGGCATTACTATCAAATGCTATTATTTGCTTCAGGCATTCGATTCCATCGACATTTGGCATTACTATATCTAAAAACACGAGATTAGGTTTATGCTCTTTATATTTGGCTAAACCGTCAGAGCCATCGACCGCTTCCACTACCTCGTTTCCCGATGGTGCAAGGATTTTCTTGAGCATCATTCGCATGAATGCTGCATCATCCACAAGTAATATTTTTCCTGGCATTTTTCCTCCATTTTAATTAGCAGTATTTTTATAATATCTATTCATATGATTAATTCCATTTGTCAATAAAGGGTAAATCTTATCCACATGACTATAAACAAAGGTGTGAGGTTTGTGTGAAAGGGATTATCACATCATTCCCAGAAGAGGAGTTATACCGCGTACGGTCAATTCCGCAGACAGCGCAGAAATCCATACAAGTCCCACAAAGTGGGTATATGTGTTAAAATGATGACCGCCATCAACTATCCTGATGAGCATTGCGGATATTAACGAATGGCAAACCAGCATGAACATCAACATAGTGGTCATCAAAGGAATATTACTGTGGGAGATAGCGGCAATCGAGATGCCTATATCGATATCAGGAATGGAAGTATTTGAAAAAAGCTTTGCAAGCATGGCGATTATAGAAACTGCGAGGAACATAGTGGCAGCAATCCCCGCAGTCATGCCGTAGAGCACGCCTATAAGGCTTGAAGCGCTGCTGTATCTTAACTTCCTCATCGAGACGATATCCATGAAATTCCTGCTGATAATATCCCCGATAATAGCGGGTTTCCCTCCCACGTTCGTACCTTCTACGAACATTGTTGCAAACCGTTCAATGAGATTACTTCCCGTACCTGCTGCAAAATGCTCCCATGAACGCATTGTATTGAGTCTTGTTTTCAGTCTTTTGTAAAGATTGTTGATATTTTCTGAAAGAGGCCCAAAATCATGCGACACAAGTTCTTTTAACGATTCAATAATAAGACCGCTTCTTGCTCCGGAAGCGCCTCCGAGAGAGCGTATAAAAGCGCCGAAATTATCATCAAACCGTTTGATTTTATTTTCTTCTGTCCGCGCTATAAGGCCGGTGAACAGTAACGGCGTTAAAGCAACTGCAAACATTATCGTTATGGGAAGATGTAAAAAACTTATCACGACGCCGGTTGTGATTAAACAGGCGAATAATGAAATGGGCATGGACCATTTAATCCTGCGGTCAGCAACGGTCTCTATTTCAAGTGTATGCCATATCCTCGATGGAATTTAGCGAATCCTTGTACATTGTCATAAAATCGTTCATTACCACCGATTGTTCTGATATGACGAAATTTTCAAAATCCTGGCCAGCCTGCACCGAATGCGCCATCCTGTCCAGGAAATCTGAAAACAGGATTGAAGGCGTCCTTTTTGCAATGAACCTGCACGCTACCGGAAAACTTACGTGCCAGTAATAAATCAGCGCATATATCCTTCCCGTTTCCTTTGCTAAATAACCATAAGCCTCATTCTGCGACAACCTGTGCAGAATATTCACCCTTGACATCTGGGATGTGGCAAGAACCCCCATATGCGTAATATAATAATGTATGCTATTATCGATTTCTTTCCTTTTTTTTTCAATCATTGTTATTGGATAGATTAAAACCATGGCAACCAGTACAAAAACAATCATTATAACCAGGATTGCCAGAATCCCTGTCATTATAGAGGGAACCGCAACCAGTACCAGAAAAGGAAAAAGAATGGCAAATACAAATGTCGGTATCACGAATTTCTTAAAATAATGTTTCTGCGAGATACCAAGACAGTGAAATATGATCTTCGTGTCCATTTTCATACCTCAAACGGTATGCCGTCAAGACCTTTCGCCTGGTATCCCCAGATAATGTCCCTTACCTTATAATAGTCAAGGATATTCTCCTCAACCATCCTGTTGAGAATTTTAGCGCGCAATGCAAGCTCGTCATATATCATGCGCTTATCGTCATATCCCTGTTTTACGGCTATCTTGTCAAGTATAAAAC
>JAPZAN010000144.1 GCA_027460605.1 Candidatus Methanoperedens sp. | reverse complement strand
AAGTTGTATTATGCACATTCGTTAAATAAATTTATCGGCTAACATGGACGAAATTGATAAAAAATTATTAAAATCAACGCAGGATGGGATACCAATAGTATCCGAACCGTTCAAACAAATCGCCAAAGAACTGGCGCTCCCTGAAGAGGAGGTTTTGAGGAGGCTGGATAACCTTTTAAAAGACGGGGTCATACGGCGTTTTGGCGCTTCTATCGGTCACAGGGCTATTGGGATAACCGCAAATGCCATGTGCACATGGAATGTCCCTGAGGAGAAAGTGGAAACAGTAGGAGCTATAATGGCCGGTTTTCCTGAAGTAACCCATTGTTATGAACGTCCGCGCTTTCCTGACTGGAGATTCAATCTTTTTACCATGATACATGCCTATTCGCGCGATGAATGTGAAAAAATAGCAAGAGAGATATCCATTGCTACAGGTATTAAAGATTACAGAATTCTTTTCAGCGAACGGGAATTTAAGAAAACCGGTGTGAGGCTATGAAAGATTTTTTACCATTGATGCTTGATTTGAGTGGAAAAGAAGTGGTAATTTTCGGAGGCGGCGATGTTGGAGAGCGAAAAGCAGCGCTTTTTTGCGAGTATGCACACGTAATTGTTGTGAGCAGGGAGTTCACACCCTCCCTGGAAGAGCTTTCTAAAAAAGGAAAAATAAACCTGATAAAGGCTGACATTTCTGAAAAAGATATATCCGAATATCTTAAAAATGCATTTATTGCGATTCCCGCTACAAACGATGTTGCATTGAATGAAAAGATAGCAGGATTTGCACGTGAAAGAGGGATACTTATCAACCGTGTGGACGGCCTGGGGAATATCATCGTTCCTTCAGTAATAAAGCGGGGAGATATTGTAATCGGGATATCGACTCTCGGACAGAGCCCTGCGCTTTCAAAGTATATACGTGAAAGGATAGAAGAGGTCATAACACCCGGATTTGCAGAGATGTCAAGGCTTCAGAAGGAGATTCGTGAAATACTTAAAACACGCGTGGAAGACCAGAAAAAACGGAAAAAGATTTTATGGGGAATCATCAATGATAGTGAAGTTTGGACGGCTCTTGGCGAGTCCTATGACAAAGCATATATGTTAGCTTCAAAACATATAGACAGGAACATTAATGACTGAAATATCAAGCATGCTAATCACGCATACCAAGGCGACCATTGATGAGATGGAGGGTGCCTGGCACGGCGGCGTCGACCAGCTTTTAGTCCGTCTTAAATCTCATGAACTCGTTGAAGAATGCGCTGTCCTGAAAACGTGCAACCGTGTTGAAGTTTATGTGGTTTCGCCAAAAGGGAGCAAGGTGCTTTTTGAATTCGCAAAACACATGAAAGTCTCATCGCGGATTATCGATTTTCTTGACCATGAGGAGACTCTCCGCCATCTGCTGCGCCTGACATGCGGCCTGGAATCCATGATAGTCGGAGAAGACCAGATTCTCGGACAGGTCAAAGAATTATTCCTTATGGCAAAAAAAGCCGGAGCTGTCGGAAAAACACTGGATACGGCTTTTAACAAGGCAATACAGGTAGGAAAACGCGTAAGGAGTGAGACCGGTATCAATAAAGGGTCGGTATCCATCGGTTCTGCCGCGGTGGAACTTGCGGAGGAAGAGCTTGGCGGGCTGGATGGAAAGACCGTTATGGTAATAGGGGCGGGCGAGATGGGCACGCTTGTAGCAAGGGCGCTTGCGAATAAGAATATCAAGGTAATTTACGTTGCGAACAGGACTTTTGATAAAGCCGAGGCTTTAGCCTGCGAATTAGAGGGCAAGGCTGTGAAGTATGATTCGATGGAACAATACATCCCGAAATCGGATGTGGTAATAAGCGCCACCAAAG
>JAPZAN010000143.1 GCA_027460605.1 Candidatus Methanoperedens sp. | reverse complement strand
GAGGTCAAGGCATGTCTTCATAACACTGATACCAAAGTTCCTGTTATCGGCTTCATGCTGGGGCACGGAGGGCGCGATATTCCTATGAGTACGATTAAGAAAGTCATCAACAAGGCAAAGTTAGTGGAAAAGGGGATTTTCGTGGAAAGCGAATTCGCAGACCTGCGGGAGGACCTGGCATGAGTCTCTTAAAACCGGGTCACCGCGGATGCGCAGGATGCTGCGATGCCCTTGCTGGGAAGTTCGTGCTTGATGCGCTTGGTGAGGATACCATCGTTGTTTCCCCAACAGGCTGTCTTGAGGTCTTTACTACGCCCTACCCGGAGTCAGCTTGGGGCGTGCCCTGGATACATTCACTTTTTGAGAATGCGGCGGCTGTCGCATCTGGAGTTGAGGCGGCGCTCAAGGCTCTGGGCAGGAAGAACAACACCAAAATCGTGGTGATTGGAGGCGACGGCGCCACGATGGACATTGGACTTCAGGCAATATCGGGCGCATTTGAACGGGGACATGATTTTACGTATATCTGCGTGGATAACGAGGCGTACATGAACACGGGTATCCAGCGAAGCAGCGCGACTCCCCTGTATGCGAGCACGACTACAAGCCCGGCAGGTAAGGTTTCCTTCGGGAACCCGCAGCATAAAAAGAATATGCCTGCAATTATAGCGGCGCACGGTTCGCCTTATGTCGCCACGGCTTCGGTAGCATATGCGCCAGATATGATGAAAAAGATTAAAAAAGCCGCAGATACAAAAGGACCAACGTACGTGCATGTGCATGCGCCCTGCTGCACGGGCTGGAAGTTTGAAGGCTCAAAGACCATCGAGGTTGGGAGGCTTGCCGTGGAGACGGCGATGTGGCCGCTGTATGAGATGGAGAACGGCGCTGTTACGAATGTAAGGAAGCTTAAGAACAGGAAGCCAGTGGAAGAGTATCTTAAAGTGCAGGGCAGGTTCAAGCACCTGTTTACGATGGAAGGCGGCGCAGAGGAGATTAAGAAGATTCAGGCGATTGCGGACTGGAATGTGAAGCACTTCGGGCTGGAGTGAGGGAGGATTAAACTTCACCCGACACTATCCAGCGCCTGCCCCAAATCTGCAATTATATCCTCCACATCCTCAAGCCCCACAGAAAGCCGCACAAGCTCATCGGCAATCCCGTATCTTATCCTGTCGTCCCGCGGAACGACAGCATGGGTCATGGTGGCAGGATGCTGGACAAGCGTTCCGGTCTCGCCAAGGCTTACCGCAAGCGTACATAGCTCAAGAGAATCGAGGAATAACGGGACATCACTTGCATCTTTCAGCAGGAAGGCTATCATGCCTCCAGAGCCTGACATCTGTTTTTTTGCAAGGTCGTACTGTGGAAAGTCCGGAAGACCCGGATAAATTACCCGCTCGATTTTATTATGCCCTTCCAGGAATCTTGCCACAGCCATTGCATTCTCTGTGTGCCTGTCCATTCGCACAGGAAGCGTTTTCATCCCGCGTATGATAAGCCATGCCGAAAAAGGGCTTATTGCCCCGCCAATGTTCTTTGCGGTGTGTCTTGCCCGTTTTATGAAATCTGAAGAGCCCACGATTACACCGCCGAGAGTATCCCCGTGACCGTTTAAGTATTTCGTTGCGCTGTGCACCACCACGTCAGCGCCAAGCGCAAGCGGCTGCTGGTAATAAGGCGTCATGTAGGTATTATCGACCATCACTGCCGCATCCCTCTTGTGGGCAATTTCCGCGACTGCTTTTATGTCTGTGAGTTTCATGGTAGGATTGGCAGGTGTTTCGAAAAACACAAGTTTCGTGTTCGGTCGAAAGGCAGCCTCCACATTTTCGGCATCGGATGTATCTATAAAGCTCACTTCCACACCGAATTTCGCCATGTCAACGAACAGGTCGTATGTGCTGCCGTAGATAACCTCATCTGCAATCACATGGTCGCCCGCTTTTATTTCCGTGAAAACCGCCGCGCTGATGGCTGCCATTCCCGTAGCCTGCGCCAGCGCCGCTTCGCCGCCCTCGAGGTCTGCCATTTTTTCTTCCAGCACTTCTGTCGTGGGATTCAAGCCGCGGGAATACACATACCCTTTTTCATCGCCAGCCATTACTCGCGCCGCATGGGCTGCGCTTTTGAACTTAAAAGGCGCGGTCTGGTAAATCGGGGTTACGACCGCTCCGGTTTCTTCTTCCCGCTCACCTGAATGGATTGCGCGTGTGGAGAAGCCGGATTTTTTGAGGTTCATAGGATACCAATTCTAAAACCCTTTATCGATATGTTGTTATGAATATTTTATGATTTGTAGATATTTAAGACGTATATAAAAGAATCATTAATCCAGCAATTAAACTAACTACGAAAGAGATTATAATTCCCCAAAATATCTGTCCGCGCAACTTCACCACATCGTCATGGCGTTTTATTCCATCGCCTATTCTAAATACAACTGAAGGAAATAAATAGGGGTATCCCTTTTTAGTTAATTGATAGGTTGTATATAATATTCCAATAATAATCAAAATTATAACAATTCCTGCTGTATCTTGAGAAATTGAGGGATATTTTGTAATTATACTTTTTGATATATCATTTAAATAAACAAATGCTATAAGACCTATTATCATATAAACCCATGACAAATCAGATTTTGGAATTAGTGAATACCAAGTTTTAAGATTTTTGACTCGTTCTTCTATCTTAGAAGCAGTTAAATAAACCCAATCTCTCGTATCTCCGCTAATTGAATAAGAAACACTTTTTTCAGAAGATGTATCTTTTTTCCCCAAAGAGATATATATTTTTTTAGAGAATTTTGGATTTTCGGTGTTCACTGTAATATATTCAATTTGGTGATTTTTCGGATTTTCTTCAGAGACTACTTCATTTATATCGTCTGTCTCTATTAATGAACCATCTGAGCATTTTATATTATATTTTAATGTGGTTTCTTGAGAATCTCCAAAAGCATCTTTTATAATCTCATCTAATCGTCTTAATTCTTTTTCATCTACAACAATTGACCAATCGTAGCTTTCAGATTTATCAACTTTTAATTTCATTGTACCTTAAGTCAAGTTTAGTTTACTTTCTATTTAAGTCGTATACATCGCATTAATCTTCACATAATCATACGTCAAATCGCATCCCCACGCTGTCGCCTCGAAATCGCCTAAACCGAGAGCCGCTTCGATCACAATCTCCCTGCTCTCCATAATGCCCTTCAGCGCCTCAAGCTTTCCCTCAACAATCCTGCCAGAATCAACAAGCATGACCTCATTTTTATTATCAGAGAACTTGAGTGAAATCTTATCCTGGTCAACCTCGGCGCCCGAATACCCCACCGCAGCCACAACCCTTCCCCAGTTCGGGTCTTTCCCGAATATTGCGGTCTTCACAAGCGGCGAGCGCACGATTGCCTTGGCCGCTTTGCGCGCATCATCCTCGCTTTGCGCGCCGCTGACCCTCGCCTCTATCAATCGTGTTGCACCTTCCCCGTCCTTTGCTATCATTTTAGCAAGGCTCTGGCAAAGATAATCAAGTCCCTGCTGGAATACTTCCGTGTCGCATTCCTGATAGCCCGTAGCTGTAATAAGCGCCATGTCGTTAGTACTTGTATCGCCATCCACCACTACCATGTTAAAACTCTTATCGACTGCTTTTTTTAAGCAGGCGTCGAGAGCTTCCTTTGATAAAGCCGCATCCGTATATAAAAACGCAAGCATAGTCCCCATATTCGGCTCTATCATCCCTGAGCCTTTAGCCATCCCGCCAATGCGAACCCCGTTATCAAGCTCGATAGCTATCTCTTTCATGGATGTATCCGTGGTCATTATAGCCCTGGCTGCGGCTTTTCCTGCATCCTCTGAAGTTGCAAGATTATTATAAACCCCATCAAGATGCTCTCCAATCCATGTTTTATCAAGATTTCGTCCGATAACGCCAGTCGAAGCCACACCGATTTCATCGGGTTTGCACTTCAATTTTTTTGCAAGTATCTGCGCCATCCAGCGGGCATCATCAAGCCCGCGTTTGCCTGTAAAAGCGTTTGCGCATCCGCTGTTGGCAATTACCGCCTTTAAATCTCCTTTTGTGAGCGCTTCTTTCGTCACGATTAGCGGAGCCGCTATAACCTTATTTCGCGTAAAAACGCCGGCCGAAGAAAGTCTTTTTGAATCGGCAACGATTACTGCAAGGCCGTTCTTACCTTCCTTAATCCCGTTTGCCCTGACCCCCCTCACCGCACAGATACCGCCCTTTATGATTTTCATAATTATTCTGCGGCTTCCGAGAGTCCCCTTATTATGTCGCTTCGCGCCACGATACCCACAAGCCTGCCATTTTCGATAACGGGCAATCGGTTGATTTTAAACTTGACCATAATGCCTGATGCTTTTTCAAGGCTATCGTCCGGGGAAATGGCATGCACGGTTTTTGTCATAATATCCCTTACCGGGCGCAGTTTCAGATGTTCAAGGGCTCTCTTGGTTTCTTCAAGCCTCACGATATTCCTGATGGGGATTTCAATTATTTCAAGCGGGCTGGGGAGCCACAATTCATTTGAAAACTCCGGGGATTTAAATAACTTAATCAAATCCGTTTCAGAAACAAGTCCGACGACTTTTCCTTTTTCAACAACAGGCAAGCCGCTGATGTGGTTTTCCCGAAACAGCTTTGAAATCTGGCTTAATGAGTCATCAGGTTTGCATGTAATTACGTCCTTATTCATCACTTCTTTTATTTTCATATTATTACCTCACGGAGCGAGGGCAGGTGTCCAGAGACCCGTGGTCTCCGGTAGCCCGAACATCAGGTTCATGTTCTGGATTGCCTGGCCTGACGCCCCTTTTACAAGATTGTCTATTGCCGATATGACAACTATCCTGTCGCTGTTTTTGTCAATCTCAAAACCGATGTCGCAGAAATTCGAGCCGCGCACACTGCCGAGCATCGGTATTCCCTTGATGAGCCGGATAAAAGGCTTATCCTGGTAAAAATCTCGGTAGATTTCGCTAACATCCTCTTCACTCAATTCCTTTCTGACAAAAATATGCGCCGTTGTCAGGATGCCGCGTACGGATGGGATGACATGCGGAGTGAAGCTTATGCTTTTTAAACTGCTGTCAAGCCTGGTGAGTTCCTGCACGATTTCCGCGCGGTGGCGGTGGGATGTGAGTTTGTACGCCTGTATATTCTCCGCCATGTTTGGATAATGGGATACTTCAGTCGGCTCCGCGCCCGCGCCTGAAATTCCGCTTTTTGAATCAAAAACGACACGCTCGATAAGATCCGCGTCTGCAAGAGGCGCTGCTGAAAGCGATGCTCCTGTAGGGTAACAACCGGGGTTAGCTATGAATTTTTGCTCTGCAACTTCAGGATGGAGTTCGGGTATGCCATATACCGCATCACGCGGGTCGGTATGTTTCATCTTGTATGTTTTCTCAAAAACATCCGTCCTGAGACGGTAATCTGCGCTCAAATCTATGACTTTTACACCGTTATCAAGAAGCGCCGGAACTACCTGCATGGCAGTGCCGTGAGGGACGGCTGTGAAGACAATGTCGCAGCGTGAAGCCACTTCTTCCGGCGCCAGGTCTTCGAAATTTAAATCATATATTTTCCGAAGATGCGTATGCGTATCGCTGACCTTATGTCCTTTCCTGCTGCGTGAAGTGACTGCCCTGACTGTCGCTTCGGGGTGCTGTGCAAGCAAGCGCAGCAGCTCTCCCCCGGTATAGCCTGAGCCTCCTATTATTCCGATGTCCATATAGTTCCTCTTTGGTCTTCGGTTAACGAGTTTGATTTATCCAATTTTAACTGAAATAGAACACGGATAACACAGATTGGACGGATTTCCACGGATAGGTTTAATCCGTGCGCATCTGTGTCATCCGTGGAATCCGTGTTCTATCACATATCTCTCCTTAACCGATGACACATGTATAGTTCCTACATGTTCGGGTAAATAATGATACTTTCGTTCCCGGAGACACCTTCGCAGATTCCCGAAGCTTCCCCCATTATATTTCCACCTGTAAAGAAAAGATGCGATTCGCAGGTGCAGTCGCTGCACCCAAAGCCGGGCAAGGCTTCAGAATATTTACCGATGAGCCTGGCAACAACGCATTCGATGGCATCGTCAGTCTGTGAAAAAACCGCGCAAATTACCTCAGAGTGCGGCAGGAGGTAATCAATATGCCATTTTCTCGTGGTGTTTCTGCCGTGAGCTACGTTGAAATGTCTTTTTACGCGTTTGAATCCCCCGCTACCCTGGGCTGAACCCACGTAAGAATAGTATCCTCTCCTGAAATGAAGCCTTCCGAGTTTTCCTACGCGGATGTCTTTAGTCTCGTTCATCCTGAGGATTAGAACATAAACTCCTTTCATGATTGCATCCTGAACTCTGCGCGCTCTGCGCCTGGTATGAAAAAATCAACAACTAACTCGTACGAGTTCGTATTAGTTCGTTGTTAATGTCCAATTTATTGTTCTTTTTCATCTTCCAACAAACGTTATAGAACACGGATTGGACGGATAACACAGATGCGCACGGATTATCCGTGAAAATCCGTCGAATCCGCAGTATCCGTGTTCTATGTCCTGCTGTAAATACTTTATCATATCAGGTTGCAAAGGTTTAACTATAATTTAATTATAACATCAAAGCTTTATGTGATAAAAATCAATTTGGGGCAGGTGCGGAGGTCGCCCAGCCCGGTCAAAGGCGACAGCTTTAGGGGCTGTTCTCGCAGGAGTTCATGGGTTCGAATCCCATCCTCCGCATACTCATTCCTTTAAATATCATGCAGTGAGACATAATTCTATGTTCAAATCCAAACGCCCCCGCGATATATTCAACGAGATAAAGTGGAGGTTCGATCTGGGCAGGTGTAAAATATACTACATCCACAGGGGTGCGCCCGGGAACGTGAAAATCGTAGAAGGCAGTGCCATCAGGAATATCGACAGGTCATTTTTAGTTCTTGAAGGCGTCGTGGAGGACGTGTATATTCCCTACCACAGGATATTCAGGATCGAATATGACGGCATGCCTGTTTACGAGCGGAAAAAATTGGATGAATCCCGGGATAATAAAGGATAGACAAAAACCAAAACCAAAACATTTAAAACGATACAGAACCCTAATTAGCCATGGTGATTATGTAAATGAACGAAAAAGATTCGAAGGTTCCTATTTATATTGCAATCCTGGTTGCAGTCCTGCTTATTGCAGCCGGCGGTTATTTTGTTCTTGGTGGTAAGACAAAATTTACTACAATTACTACAGAAACTTCCACCGCTACGCCAACACCTGAAAAAACAGCGGCATCGACATCAAAAGAAACCCC
>JAPZAN010000142.1 GCA_027460605.1 Candidatus Methanoperedens sp. | reverse complement strand
ATGAACTGAGCAAGATTCTCACAGATACGACGACTCCAAGAGGGTTGATTGGTCCTGAGATTTATAACATGAAACATGCCCTTATAAGCTATATGGATACGCTGTGGGCTACCCTTGATGTAGTAAATTCACTCAGGCACGGCGATGCCGAACTGATAAGCGACAGCCCTAAATTACTTGCCCGTCTGGGTATACTCTCTGATGACGTCAACAGGCATATTGCACTCAGCGAGCATATGTCGGATGTTTTGGCTTCGGGTCTTGAGGTGCTGCAGAGCATTTACAACAACCAGCTACAAATATTAAATAACCGGCTGGCGCTTGTTATGACATGGCTTACCATACTCGGAACTGCTGTACTCGTGCCAAACACCCTTGCAACTGTTTTCAGCAATCCTGCTTTTGAGATGGGTCCCCAAGATAAGTTAGGGTATTTATTCATGCTTGCGGTGGCTACGATTTTCTCTACATGGATTGCTTACTGGTGGATAAAAAAGAAAGGATTGATGCCTTTCAAGGTGGACTGATTATTTCTTTTTATTCAGTAAATTTGAGATTAAAAGGATTACCACCATTAACACTATTATTAAACCAAGCACCAAAAGCATTGAAGATACAACATCTTTTAAAGCACTTTTTGGCGGGGTTTCCTTAATTTCCAGAGTCCCGGTCGGCGCTGGAGTTGGCGTAGGTGTCGGTGTAGTTATGCCCGTGATTGTTGGTGTAGGTGTTGGCGATGGGCTTATCGCTGCTGGTTTTTGCAGGTTCAATACCCTGATTGTTTGATTTCCCTGGGTGGTAATATCTACATAAAGGATTTTAGTCCCGTCCCGGCTCCATCTCGGATTTTCCTGCTTAAAACCGTCTTTTGCAAGAAGCTTATTTCCCGAACCGTCCGGGTTTATGATAAATATCTTCGTGCCGATGGATGACCTTGTTTCATAAGAAACATACAGGATGCCGTCCTGCCCCCAGTCCGGGTCGGATTTTTTGATGTCATCGAAAGTAATCTGCTTTTTGCCGCTGCCATCGGCATTGGCGGAAAAGAGCTGTTCGATATATTTGCTATCATATGAAATATATACAAAGGATTCCCCGTCCGGGCTCCATTGCGGGTTCCACTGCCGGAATGAATCGTTTATTACCTGCTTTTTCCCTGTCCCGTCAAGATTGACCCCGTATATCTTTTCATTTACTGCCGCATCAAAGGAGGTAAATAGTACAGTTTTTGTCTTCGGGTAAAATGAAGCGCCTCCCACGGCAGGCGGCTTGTCCTCGGGCGCCCTGCCCTGGCGGTTCTTCTCATCAAGGAGTTTCCTCAGACCGGAGCCGTCTGGCTTTACAAGAAAAATCTTTTCCAACCCGTCAGTGTCATAAGAGATAAAAGAAATATCATCATCAAACCATTCCACGCCCCATTTTTTAATAGTATCGTTCGTGACCTGTTTTTTCCCGGTGCCGTCAACGTTTATCGTGAAAATCTGTTGTCTTCTGGAATCATCATAAGCAACATAGGCTATGGAATTGCCGTCCGGACTCCAATCAATGCCCAATATTAATGGACTATTGGTCTGGATAACAGAGGAACTCTCGATATTCAGCTCAGCCGATACAGGAACGGAAAATAATGATACCAATGTCAGACAAATTATTAAATATGATACTTTCATAATACCCAACACATAGTATCTATACACAATGATAAATGTTACGATGCCGGTGTCTTTTTTTTCAGGAAGTCATTCAAAAGTCGAACAATGATTTCTGCGGTTCGCAATTATTTTTATTCACCGGTTGGGCGGATAACTCAACCCGCCCGTACTGCCCCCCGCCGCCGGGATGGACCTTCACTTTCCCTTCCCTGAAAGCGATTATTGCATTGATAACACGTTCATCGACCCCTGAATTTTTAATATCGGCGTCAACGAGCACAGCGACTTCACTGCCG
Source organism: Candidatus Methanoperedens sp. (assembly GCA_027460605.1). Taxonomy (GTDB): domain Archaea; phylum Halobacteriota; class Methanosarcinia; order Methanosarcinales; family Methanoperedenaceae; genus Methanoperedens. The sequence goes on along the minus strand of JAPZAN010000142.1, from coordinate 11,917 downwards.
TATCGCCCGACAAGCGCGTTCCAGATGCCCTGCACGCCCTTTGTGTTGGTGCCGGTAACCCCCAGCGCCATCGCGATTATTTCGGATAAAGGTATCAGGTGAAGGTAAGGGGGCCTGTGTGCGGGATGCTTCGGCTTATTGTATGCAGCAAGTTCATTGACCCTGTCTTTCACGCCTTTTTTAATTGTTCCTCCGCACGAGCACGTCCAGCTTTTTATAACACTCTCCCTGAGCGTATAATGCCTGTAACATCGGATGCAGGCACTCTCGTTATATTTCCCTTCTTCGGGAGGTATGCCGACATTAAGAACCGGCTTTCGTCCCTTCTCCCGGATTATAGCCATCTTCAGTTCATCAAAACTTATGTCTTCCATCTCGAAGCGGGTGAACTCCCGGGCAAGTTTATTCACATACGGGGAATGGGCATCCGAGTTTGTAAGAAAAGTGAGGCAGTGAAGCTCGGAAATCCTGTCTGCGTATGATGTATCCGCGCTCAGGCCGAGTTCCAAAAAATAAATCTTGTCTGCCATGTCCCCGTAGCAATCCTTAAGCGAATTATGATATGCGTACATAGCAGTCCATGGCGTGAAGGCATGTGCGGGCCCGATTAATGCACCGGCATCATGGGCAGCCTGAGCAATCTCAACACCATCAAACCTTACATTGGGCCTGCCGTTAGAATCGATATCTTTTGAGCGGGGTTTCATGAACTCATACAATTCCTGCGCTTTGGATACGGATGGGATAATCAGGAGGTGGTGCACCTGGTTTATATCCTCAACTTCGGTTGTCAATATGAACCTTGTATCGTTCAGTTTGAAAACCCCGTTTTCTTCCTTTAGCTTCTTTATTTCAGCAAGCCACGCCGGGTGCAGGCAGTCGCCAGTGGCAACGAGCTGGATGCCTTTTTTCCTTGATTCTTCTGCAAGGGTGGGCAGGTCCATCTTCGGGGAAGTCGCCATGCTGTATTTTGAGTGGATGTGGAGGTCGGCGTTTACTTGCATGATTGGAGCTAATCGACTGGATGGCATATAGGGATTGCGTTTACCCCTTACCTTTACGTATCAAAAAATGATAATGGTCGCCTTCCTTGAACAATTTCAAGAACTGGTGTCCCGCCCTCTTGGCCCAGCGGGGGATGTCCTGGACAGCGGCGGGGTCATCGGTGACCATTTCCAGAACCTGCCCCGCTTCTATGGTTTCCATTTCCTGTGTGGTATTAAATATCGGAATCGGGCAGTAGAGTCCAACGCAATCAAGAAATTTGTCCGGTTTGGTTTTTTCTTTTTCTTCTTCGCTCATTTAATCAACTTTTCTACCATGCTTTTCGTAAAATATCATGTCCTTAAGTTTTTTCCTGGAACTTTCATCGTGTTTGGGCGGCGTGGTTTCTGGATATCCAACCGGGATGACCGTAAGCACGAAATGCGTCCCGGGCACTTTCAGGATTTCGCTGACTTTCTCCCTTTCAATGCTCACCCAGCATGTGCCGATTCCCAGTTCCCATGCCGCAAGCATCATATTCTGCACCGCCATTGCCGCGGCGTACCTGGGTTCGCCTATACTGTTAATCCATGAAAATTTACCGTCTAAATGGGGCACAACAACAGCAACTGCCATGGGCGCATTCTCAAGGTAGCCTGAATACCTTGCATATTTAGCAATGGATTTCAAGGTCTCTTTATCCCTGATTATTATGAATTCCCAGGGCTGGGTATTGAACGGACTGGGCGCCCATCTTGCACCTTCCAGTATCTTTAAAAGAATATCGTCAGGTATGATATCAGGTTTGAACTGGCGGACTACGCTTCTGTTCCTGATTGCTTCGAATACATTCATAATTTCCCTTGGTTAAGCATAGGCTCACAGCAATTTAATTGTTTTGGTGTTCAGAGGAAAAGTTTTTGAGAGGGTAGATATAATATAAAACCAGGGGATGAATAGATACGAATTGGTGGGGAATCTGCCGCTTATTTCGGGGGCAAACAGGGTGAAGGATAAAGAGAAGACAAAGCAGCAGCTCATAAATGAATTGGCAGAACTGCGCCGGAGAATTGCTGAACTGGAAAAATCAGAAAAGGGGCGCAAACGGGCAGAGAATGCGCTGAAAGAAAGCGAGGAGCGATATCGCAGCCTCGTGGAGTTCTCCCCATATGGGATTGCTATCCACAGCGAAGGAAAATTAGTGTATATGAATTTGGCTGGTGCGAAAATTTTGGGTACGGAAAACCCTGACGAACTCGTTGGAAAAATGCTACTTCAAATTGTACATCCTGACTATCATGAAATCGTAAAAAAACGCGTTCGTATGCAAGAGGGAGGGAAAGTAGCGCCGCCATTAGAAGAGAAGTTCCTGAGGCTCGATGGCACTTCTGTGGACGTGGAGATTGCATCAATTCCCTTTACCTATATGGGCAAACTGGCGATGTACGGGGTTTTCCGGGATATCACCGAGCGTAAGAAAGCAGAGGAAATGCAAAGAAAACTCTCAAGTGCAGTCGAACATACCGCGGATATTGTGATTATTGCGAAGAAAGATGGTACTATCGAGTATGTCAACCCTGCATTTGAGAAAATTACCGGCTATACCATGGAAGAAGCTGTCGGGAAAACACCCAGGATACTTAAATCAGGTAAACAGGACGAAAAATTTTATGAACATCTCTGGGGAACGATTCTCTCAGGTGAGGTTTTTTATGGTGTGCTCATTAACAAAAAAAATAATGGCGAGCTGTACTATGCGGAAAAGACCATAACACCGGTAAAAGACGAGCATGGAACTATCACACACTTTGTTTCTACGGATAAGGATATCACCGAGCGCAAGAAAGCGGAAGAAGTACGCTTTGAAAACCTGCGCCTTGAAGCTGCAGACAAAGCCAAAAGCGAGTTCCTGACAAATATGAGCCATGAGTTGCGAATCCCTTTGAATGGGTCAATCGGGTTTTCAGAGCTTCTTAAACAGGGCATGGCTGGAGAATTGAGTGAAAAACAGAAACATTATGTGGATAATATTCTTGCAAGCAATCAATTCCTGCTTACCCTTATCAATGATATTCTCGACCTCTCCAAGATAGAAGCCGGGAAAATAGAACTGGCGCCTGAAAAGATGTCAGTGCCCCTGACCGTGAATGAGACGCTCTCTCTCATAAAAGAAAAGGCAATGAAGCATAATGTGCTCCTGAAAACGGAATTTGACCCGGAACTTGAGTTTATAGAGGCTGACAAGCAGAGATTCAAGCAGATACTTTTCAATTTACTCAGCAATGCTGTTAAATTCAGTAAGGAAGAAGGCGGAACGGTAACCATAAGAACCAAAAAAGAAGGCGATATGGCGAAGATTTCTGTTTCTGATACTGGCGTAGGAATAAAAGAAGAAAATATTGGCAGGCTTTTCCGTAAGTTCGAGCAGCTTGAATCGGAAATCGGCAAGAAATACGGCGGCACTGGTCTTGGGCTTTCGATAACAAAGCAGCTTGTGGAATTGCACGGGGGTACGATAACGGCTGAGAGCAAGTATGACGTGGGGAGTACTTTCACTTTTATGCTGCCGTTGAAGGTAAAAGACACGAAATGAACTTTTGGGTCAAGTTAAAATAAAAAAGTTAAACAAATCTGCGGTTTATTTTATCCCCAGCACATCCACCATTTCATATACCCCTGGCGGCGCAGATGAGACCCACACCGCAGCCTTCACAGCCCCTTTTGCGAAAGCCTGCCTGCTGTGCGCCTGGTGCTTGATTTCGATGCGTTCGCCGTCGCCTGCGAATAATACCGTATGGTCGCCCACAATATCGCCGCCGCGTACTGCGTGTATCCCGATTTCCTGCTTCCGGGGCGAAAGACCGTGCCTCCCGTAAACAAGCTCTTTCCCTCCAAGCGTCTTTGAAATAACTTCCGCGGCTTTTACGGCAGTACCGCTTGGTGCGTCTTTTTTCTGGTTATGGTGGGCTTCTATTATTTCGATATCATAATCCGAAAGGTTCTTTGCAGCCTCGGCAAGAAGGCCCCAGAAGACATTTACACCAATTGAGAAGTTGGGTGAAATAACTGCCGCAACGCCATTTTCTTTGATAGCCTTTTCCATGAGCGTTTTCTGTTCCGGGGTGAAACCCGTAGTTCCCACAACCAGATTGACCTTCTTACCTGCGCTTGCAATTACGTTCTTCACGGCTGCATTAGCTATTGTAAAATCAATAAGCACATCGGGTTTTGACCTGTCAAGCGCAGCATCGATTTTATTTGCATCCTCGACCGGGACATTTAGTTTGCCTGTCCTCATAACTTCGCCAATGTCTTTTCCAATATTGGTTACATCCAGGGCGCAAACAAGTTTTAAGTCACTGGATTTCAGGATGTTTTCGATAATAAGCCCGCCCATCTTTCCACAGGCTCCGGTGACCGCCACTTTTATCATAATTTATCTCATTTCTTTATCAGGTTGAGGTTATTCAATGCAGTTTTGAGCTTTCTTTCGTTATCCTCACTCATTGGGGCAAGCGGAAGCCGGAGGTGCCCGGCCGGGAGTCCTATGAGTTCTACCGCCTTTTTGATGGGAATAGGATTGGTTTCCAGAAATACCGCGCGAATAAGAGGAGCCAGGGCAAGATGCAGCCTTCGTGCTTCATCCATATCTCCTCTTTGGAACGCTTCGACCATGGAAACTGTGAGTTTCGGGGCGATATTAGCGATAACAGAAATTACACCCGCGCCGCCCAACGCCATTATGGGGAGGGTCAAGCCATCATCGCCCGACAGGACGACAAAATCTTCATCCTGCGTCATTTCGATAATCCGTGTAACCTGGTCAAGATTGCCGCTTGCTTCTTTTATCCCCACTATATTGCTTTCTTTTGCCAGCTCAGCGACAATTTCAGGCTTGAGATTGATACCCGTCCGCGAGGGGACGTTATATACAATCATGGGTATATCAACCTCGTTTGCAATCTTCTTAAAATGAGCAAGCATCCCGCGGTCATTGGGTTTGTTATAATAAGGCGTTATTAAAAGAGCCGCATCTGCTCCTGCATCTTTTGCGAATCTTGTAAGCTCTATTGCCTCTGTCGTATTATTCGAGCCCGTGCCGGCTACAACAGGAACAGTCGAGCACTCAACTGCAATTTCAATGACCTGTTCATGTTCCTTGATAGAAAGGGTCGCCGGTTCCCCGGTAGTCCCGCATGGAACGATGCCTGAAACGCCGTTTTCAATTAAAAATCCGATATTCTGCTTAAAGCCCTGTTTATCTATCTTATTATCCTTTGTGAAAGGAGTAATAAGGGCAGGCAGAACACCTTTAATCATAAAGCGATACCTCACTTTATGCGGTCTGGGGTATGCTTCGCATACCCCTCGTTTGATACTTTCCAAAGTATTCCATAGTCCCTATCTCTTTCTGATAGCCTTTACTCTTAACTGGCGTACTATGTATCCTGCAACGCGGTTCCTTATTCCCTTGCTCTCTACGGTGGTATATTTAGTGACGTACTCTTTGTTCTGGTTAAAAAGTCCGTGGTGAAAATGTCACTATGCTCTTCAAGTAACTGGTGTCCCAATGATTTGATGTATCCGGGTCTAATATTTCCCATAATTATTCTCCATTTTGGTGTGCATACAACTCCATCATTCATATAGATTTCTGGGGATGCATCGTGCGGCTAAGCCAATAGAACCACAGATTTATTTTATCTGAAACCTATTTTGCTATAATGAAAAGAATACTTTTGACCAACGACGACGGGGTATATTCGACAGGTCTTAAAGCGGCGTATCGCCCACGGATTCGGTCATTATTGGTATATTCTCGATAATGAAAACGATGCCCGACCTTGTTCTGTCGGGTTTCAATGTGGGAGAGAACATCAGCACTGATACTGTAACAACGAGCGGAACCATCGGCGCAGCCCTTGAAGCTGCAAGCTATGGCATTCCCGCGATTGCCGCATCCATACAGGTAATCGATGAAGGGGACAAGTTCGACGACCACCGCGCATACATTTATGACTTTGAGGTCGGGATTAAAATCGTAAACCGGATAGCAAGGAACGTTATGAGCAGAGGGCTTCCGGATGGTGTGGATTTGCTCAATGTCAATATACCGCGGCATGCGACCATGGATACAGAGATAGATGTTACAAGGCTTGCAAAAAAAATATTCATAACAGGCGTGGAAGAGCGCCATGACCCGAGAGGCAGACCATATTACTGGATAAACGGCGATTTGATAAGGGATGCGGAGGAGGGGACGGATGTCAGGGCTGTAATGAAAAAAGGTCATATCTCTGTAACGCCGCTGTCTCTTGATTCGACCGCGCGGGTGGATTTTAAGGAGATAGATGCTTTATTATGAATTATGGAATGATTTAATATCCCCGAGGTCTATAATCAGGCAGATAAGTCATGATAATAAACTTCCAGCTTACCAATGTGGAATCCAAGGCATATACCACGACCGAGGATGTGCGGAAATACAAGAACATCAATATCAATTATGACGTGAATCTTAAAAACCCCTCGATTGTGGTGCAGCACACGCCTCTTGGAGAAAAATCAGTGCTCCGGGTGGAGTACACTTTTGCCATCAACTACCTGAGCCCGAATATCGGTCACATAAGGTTTGAAGGGTTGTCTGATTATTACAGCGAGGAAGACCTGAAAGCCCTGAAGGAGAAATGGGATTCCGGGAATGCGCCGGGCGATGTGCAGAACGAGATTGCAAATACCATGGTGGCGAATCTTGCGCCGCTTGCATTGATGCTTTCAAAAGCGCTCGGGCTTCCGCCTTCGATGCCTGTTCCTGTGATTAATTTCCAGCAGGCTCAGCAGAAGAAAAAGGAAGAGCCGACGTATTATCACGGGTAGGGCAGCGTCTATTTTTTGGCGCAGGTTTTCTGAAAAGCGGCGCCGTATGTGCGCACCCGCTTTCACCTCACCTCTGCATGCACCCTCCATGTTTTTAGATTCGGACTTCTAATGGATTTATTGTTTATGGGTTTGTAAGAAAGTAACCATTATATGTTTTGGAGAGTATGTTTTGGGGGGTGAAAAATGACAAAAAGAGATTATGTATTAGTATTTTTTGGATTCATATTAGGGATTTTGAGCATTATTATGTCTTTGAAAATAGATTTATCTAAGCTGCCGAATTTACCGGATGGAACTTTCATAGCCTCAGTCGTTCTTGCAATAGCTACAATTGTATTGGTGAAAATAACAGCAGATTATGCCAAATCAACTGAAAGTATGCTAAATGAACAAAGAAAATCTATTAGAAAAGACCGCCTTATGAAAGAGATGGATTTACTTGTTGCACCTTTGTATATTCGAATTGGGGATAATATCATCTTTCAGAAAGGTGCTCAAAGTAATATAGATAGTTCACGCCCAAGGGATAAAGAATATCTTAAGTTCTGGGATGAAGTTAAACGGAATAAATATCTTGCTCCAGATTATTTGCGTTCAGCAATTAATAATCACCTAAATAATAAATCAAATACTGTTGATGATAAGGAGCGAGATGAATCCTACATTATAGCAGAAAATAAACTATTCCAAGAAATAGAAAAAAGATACAATCAACTTACTAATGAATTATCAGTATTGGAGGAAAGACCTTCGGAAAAGAGATTCTGAGGAGGGTTGTATTTGGTTTTTTTACAATTCCATGATTAAGACTCAGACACATTTTCCACTTTCTACCCTCAATGATAGTTTTACTCCGCCCTTGCCAATGCGCATCGTTCGAACAGCAGCGCCCTGACCGAGATTCGAACTCGGCGGAAGGAGTTTAACTTGCTCAATCTATCTTATCCTTTGAAACGCCGAACACGGATGACACTGATTGGACGGATTTACACGGATTTTTTATTTATCAGTGAGGTCTGCGCTTATGCGCCTTTACCTTCGTATTTTTATGCAGCCAGATTTAACTCTAAATCCCTTGTTGATTTCTTCTCGGTCAAAACCACAAATTATAATAGAGCCTGTGTGGAATATGAAAAAAGTTTTATTCAGGCTTTTGGTGGCCTTGAAATAAAATATGTTTAGGAGGAAAAATAACAATGGCGCTTGACATAGGAATAGCAATAGGGCTTTTCATAATATTCCTGATTGTATTGATAGGTCCTTTTAAAATTAAAATCATTGAACAGAATCTTGAAGTATTTCTTTTCATTTGTGGAGTTCTTGCACTCACAATATCAGGCTTTGCAAAACTTGTTGACGCAGCCGGAGCTGTTATAGAAACCGGCTGGAGAATGGACATCGTCAAAGAAGCATTAATCGCCCCCCTTTACATCTCAAACAGCCTTAAATTACCCATAGGCATCGTGCAGGTTGTATTGGTTGTCGGATTGATTATCTATAAATGGCACAAACCCATCCACGGCGCGATAAGGACGATGACCGAAAAACTTTCGTTAAAGGTCATGGCTTTCATACTCATCGCCGTCCTTGGTCTTTTTTCAAGCGTGATTTCCGCTATTCTTGCAGCCATCATACTTGTGGAGATGGTCAATGCCCTGCCGCTTACAAGGAAATCCAAAGTTGACCTTACGGTCATAGCATGTTTTTCAATAGGTCTCGGCGCCGCGCTTACACCTCTGGGTGAGCCTCTTTCAACAATAGCCATATCCAAGCTGCAAGGTCCTCCGTACCATGCCACATTCACTTATCTAATTGAACAGCTTGCAGTTTACATTATCCCCGGAATAATTGCATTTGGTATTGTGGGTATGTTCTTCCTTGGAAAAGTAGATCCAAAGGACGAGGGCATGAAAGCTGAGGATTATAAGGAAACATTGAGGGATGTAATAATGAGAGCCGTCAAAGTATATGTGTTCATCATGGCACTGGTTTTCCTTGGCGACGGGTTCAAGCCCATAATCTTTGAATACATCACAAAAATGCCTCCCGAGGCACTCTATTGGATAAATACAGTGTCAGCTATCCTTGATAATGCAACATTGACAGCAGCAGAGATCGGGCCGACCTTTTCACAGCTTCAGATTAATGCCGCGCTTATGGGATTATTAATCGCCGGCGGCATGCTGATACCCGGCAACATACCGAACATCATCTCAGCAGGAAAACTTGGCATCACAAGCAAAGAATGGGCAAGGCTTGGAGTACCATTGGGATTTGTAACGATGGTAATCTACTTCGTCATCCTGTTTGTGCCAAAATACCCCAAGCCTCGTGTTCATGAGACCCACCATTGCTGAAACTCCCCTGTAATTGACATCAAACCCTTCTTTCTTGAGATGGTCAAAAACATTCTCGGTAGTATATGGCTTGTCGGTGAGAAATAACTTCAAAACAGACTTCCTGATACCTGTTTCATCGCGCATCAGGTATTTTGTAAGACGCGTTTTTATTTTCTCATTTCCTTCGATGCTCAGTCAGACCACCTTTTTCCATTATTTGATTTTAAGAGTTTATACCTTTCCATGTTTTAAAGAGGCGTCATTTCTGCTATCATTCCGTTTTTCATGGGATATCGTTCGATTATTGAAACGCTGCATCCTGTTTTTTTCAGCTCAATAGCGAGGTCTTCTGCAATCCATGCGGCGGTTTCAACAGAATCATCAAGGACAGAGTACATGTCTTCCATGACCCCGGCTTCTTTCAGGATTTCGAGACATTTTCCCCTGACAACGCCATAGACTAGAGTCCCGTCATCGGTTATCTCATCAAAATACCTGGCAGATTTTTTTGCAATGCGTTTGAATCTTTCCCGCATCTGCACGGCATCCTTGAAGCCTGATGAACAAAAACGGAGCTTATTTCCGGTTATTGATTCTGCCACCTCTTTGCTTCCAAGAACCGCGGATGAATCGTCATCAACCAGTACGAACCCGCGTTTTTTTAGCTCGCTGGCATTTGTTTCTGAAAATTCAAGCTCGTTCATGTTAAGAAAACCGTCAACTTCCAGAAGTAAAGATAAGATTCCGCTAAAATCAGATGCGATAGACGGAATTTCAATTCCAGTAGAAAGACCGGTTCTGTGAGCAGCAAGGATGGAATCCCTGTAATATGTGTGATTAATATTTTTCCAAACATCAGGCGGCGGGTGGAATCTTATCTCGTCAAGGCCCGCTTTGCGCAGCGATTCAAGCACTACTTTGGTGGGGGCATGCGCCGTGTATAAATGGATATGGTGGGCGCTGCCAAACCTGTTTTTCAGGAGTTTTATGTAATTAATAACACGCTCTAGGCGCAATAACGGCTCGCCGCCTGTTATGCCCGTTCCGAGAGCGTCCATTGAAACAGCTTCTTCTATCAGGTCATCATCCTTTTCCACGAGCCTTTCATTTGCAAATATTATGTCCTTTCCCCGCCTTTCATTTGAAACCGGGCAGTAAAAACAATTCCTGCCGCACAGCCCTGTAACAAAAAGCACCATCTTTGACCCTGTGCAGCATAAACGGCATCCTTCCGGCAGGTAATTAAAAAAAGAACCTGAATTATCCTTTTCCATTGGTCTTACTACTTGCTTCGGCTTATTATATACTCGCCCAGTTCTTTGAGTTTTGTTTTTGCATAGGTTTCATCGAGGTCTTCAATATGGTTTTTTGCAAGCTCAATCTCTTCTCTTGCGGTTTTTTGCGCAAATTCAATGGAATTCCCGACAAGATGCATAAGCTCCCCGTTATTGCATTTCATCATCATCTCAATTGAAATGCCTGAATTAATGGCATCAAGCAATACAATGGAAGGTCTCCCCATGAAAAGGTCTTTTTTCACAGGTTTACCCAGGTCTTCCTCTCTTGAAATGCAATCAAGGATGTCATCGCGGATCTGGAAAGCAAGACCGATATGGTTTCCGAACTCGGTAAGGTCATTTATCTGTTTTTCATCCCCGCCGCCAACGAGAGCCCCCACCTCGGCTGCTGAACTGAAAAGCGAACCGGTTTTCCTGAAAGCAAGCTCAAGATAACTCTTCTTATCTTTGGCAAAATCAACAAGTTCCATGGCTTCGCCCTCGCCCATACAGAACAATGAATCGGCGATGGCATGGATGAGTCTCGGGTCGCGCGCTGCGATTTTGAGTGAAAGAGCTGCAAGGATTTGCACTGTCAGGAGAGCCATGTCATTGCCCCACAGCGTATGAATCGTGAACTGTCCGCGCCTTTTCTCGGATTTGTCTATTACGTCATCAAGCACGAGAGACGAGGAATGTATTAATTCGATGGAAGCGGCTGCAAAACACGCTTCTTTTGCAGTACCGCCAACAGCCTCACATGCGGGCCTGATGCGTTTTCCTTTTGATGCTATTGCATAGGCGACCGCTGCGGCAAGCTCAGGCGGTTTGATATCAGTGAGAAGGTTTGGCAGTTCGGAATCCACCAGTCTTGCGCGGTCGGCTAAAAGTTGCTCTATATCCATTACTCACATCCATGAAAGAAATAGTTGAAAAGTGTTTCTATTTAAACGCATAATCCTTCACAACATGAACTAATCATAGATAGATTTTATCTTTTATGCATCAAAACTCATTCAATTTTTCACTGATGTTCCTATTCATATATCCAACTTGCGCATTCTTTCAACCGCTTCATTTATCCTTTCCACAGGCTGCGTCAGGGCAAACCTGACATACCCTTCGCCGGATTCACCAAAACCCACGCCCGGCGTGGCAACTATCCCTGCTTTTTCAAGAAGCATCTTCGCAAAAGCCGAAGAGCTGCCATTTACATGCACCCAGACATAGAACGTGGCTTTGGGCGGCTTTACGGGAAGCCCAAGGCTCTTCAGGCCGACAAGAAGCGCATCCCGTCTTTCCCTGTATATCTGGTTCGTTTCGCGGACGCAATCCTGCGCACCTGAAAGGGCAGCGATGCCGGCTTCCTGTACCGCTTCGAATGCACCTGAGTCCACGTTTGTTTTAACCTTCCCAAGACCGGATAGTATATCGCTG
>JAPZAN010000141.1 GCA_027460605.1 Candidatus Methanoperedens sp. | reverse complement strand
ACTTTGAGCAAGCCTTTTTAATCACCAGGTTCATTTACCGCTCCCTATGGACAGGGAACTCCTTCTTAAACTTAAAAACGGCGGGACAAGTTTTCACGAGGTTGGAAAATCACTTGACAGCAACTCAGCGATTGAACTCAGGCGGGCTGCGGTTTCCGAATTAACCGGAACGCAATTCAGGCATATTCACAATTTTTCATTTGACATTGAAAGCGTGACAAAGCGCAATATCGAGAATATGATTGGCGCAATACAGGTTCCGCTTGGCGTGGCAGGGCCTCTCCGCATTAACGGCGAGTATGCAAATGGCGATTATTACATCCCTCTTGCTACAACCGAAGGTGCGCTTGTGGCAAGCGCAGACAGGGGATGTTCAGCCATCACGGCTTGCGGCGGCGCTAATGTGAGGATTTTCAAGGATGAGATGACAAGAGCGCCGGTTTTCAGGGCACAGGACATAACCGCCGCAAAAAAGCTTGTGGACTGGGTAAAGACGAATTTCAAACGCTTGAAAGATAGAGCAGAAGAAACAACCAAGTTCGGCGAGCTTCTTTCTGTGAAAGCATTTGTCGCTGGCAGGAATGTTTATCTGCGATTTTCCTATGACACCAAAGACGCCATGGGAATGAATATGGTCACGATTGCCACTGATGCCGCGGTTGATTTGATTCTTACGGAGAACGATATCGAATTAATCGCGCTATCAGGGAACATGTGCACGGACAAGAAACCCGCTGCCATAAATGTTATTGAGGGCAGGGGAAAAACCGTTTCTGCTGATGTTGTGCTTGGAAAAGAGGTCATAACCGGGAAACTTAAAACCACTCCTGAAAGAATGGCAGAAGTAAATTACAGGAAGAACCTCATTGGCTCTGCCCGCGCCGGGTCGCTCGGGTTCAATGCGCATGCGGCAAACATCGCGGCAGCGCTCTTCATCGCCTGCGGGCAGGATGCGGCGCATGTCGTAGAGGCAAGTAATGCCATGACCACGATGGAAATCACTGAATCCGGTCTTTACTGCTCGGTTACACTGCCTTCGCTCCCTGTCGGGACGGTGGGCGGCGGAACTCGCATCGGTACGCAGCAGGAGTGCCTGAACATGCTTGGGGTAGCGGGAGCGGGAGAACCGCCGGGCACGAACGCAAAAAAATTCGCCGAGATAATAGGCGCGGCTGTACTTGCAGGTGAGATTTCACTCATCGCCGCTTTAGCTTCGCGCCATCTTGCAAAAGCCCATGCTGAACTTGGGAGATAAAAAATCAAGTCATGTGATGAGATCAATAATTGCCCGGCGGTATCTGCGCCGTGTTTTTTATGTTGACTATCACAGGGTTTTCATCAGCTTTCATACTCCTCCTTCATCCTTTGATCTTCCCCGCAACCTCCGTCACACGCAGGCCGACATGCCTCGCCATCGCAAGACCAATCTCATCATTCAGGGCATCACCCTTCATTCCGGCCTTGGCGCTTCCGCCCAAACCGTAGTTATTGCCCACCACGATCATATTCTGCATAAGCATCCACTGGAGTATGGAGTTTATGGTAAAAAGCTGGCCTCCATCCCTGCCTCCGCCTACTGCTATAGCGCCGCCCACTTTGTTTTTCAAAAGAAACTCGGGTCCGCCCGGAACACCCGGCCTGTCCTGCGGCGTGCCTTCTGCATATCGCAATATCACGCTCCTGTCAAAAAGAGCCTTGAGCTGGGCGGTTACAGAGAGGAAATACACCGGGGAACCTACGATTATCCCGTCCGCTTCCTTCAATGCTTCATAAATGCGGGGTACATCATCATCTTTTATAGCGCATATTCCCTTTGATTTATCTGTACGGCACGCCCCGCAACCGGTACATGGTTTGATTTTCTTCCCTGATAGGGCGATTAATTCTGTTTTAGCGCCCAATTCAGACGCTGCTCTCAACGCTTCCTGTACAAGTATTTCGGTGTTGCCTTTTGCTCTCGGACTTCCGGATATTCCTACAATTTTCATGATTGACTCCTTTTTACGATAAATTCTTATATCGAATAGAGTAATACGATAGTTTAATTAGATATTTAATAATTTCTGCGAAAAATTCGCAAAAAGCGGCAGGAGGCTATATGGCAAAAATGTGGGCATCGAATGAAGAATTTGATTTTGAAACTGCAAGAGACTATGCAAGCAAACTTGTATTGCTTGGTTCTGCCCAGAGGGCAGGAATATTTGAAGCTCTCTCCGAGGAAAAGGACATAGCAGCCATGAAGCATGCACTCAATGCCGATGAAAGGGCTCTTTTCATCGTACTTGAGGCGCTTTGCGCTTCGGGATATGTCCATAAGAGGCTGGACAGGTATATCATATCTGAGAAAGCACGGTCTCTTTTCCTTGAGCGCGGTGAGGATTATGTTGGAGGGTCTCTTCCCCATTTTCTCGATATAATGGAAGCATGGCTTAAGCTTCCCGGGATAATCAAAGGGGCAAAGCCTGAGAGGGCAGAGCGTGATGTTGCAGCTTTCATGAACGCCATGGCATCAAGGCCGGATGAAGTCGTGGAGGAAGCCGTAGAGCACTGCCTTAAAAGGAGGAAAAATGCGAAAAACGTGCTTGACCTGGGGGGCGGGCCTGGCAAGTACGCAAAAGCCTTTGTGAATAGAGGCTTGAACGCGGTTCTTTATGATTTGCCGGATACAATTGATTATGTCAGCACTCAATTCGGTCTGAGGAATATCAAGAACCTGACCCTGAAAAGCGGAGATTTCACAAACGAGTTCGTGAATGAATTCGCAGGCGAGTCATTCGACATTATTTTTATGGGCAATATCTGCCATATCTATTCAGAAAAAGAGAACAGGAAGCTCATAAAGCGTGCCAGTAATATTCTGGGAAGCGGCGGAATGATTGCCATCGAGGATATGGTCAGGGAACGAAGCACCATGGCAGAAATGTTTGCCGTGAATATGCTGGCAAACACGGAAGATGGAAGCACATACACTGAAGCGCAATACAGGGAATGGCTCACAGATGCCGGGTTTCGCAAAATCGAAATAATCGACCTTGCGCAAAAGAGTAACCAGCTTATCACAGCTTTTTTGGGGTAAAATAGGACACCACAGGCACAATTTCATTTTTTTAAAACTGCTTTCAGGGCAATTTCAGGGAATTCTTATAAAGTCTTTCATCTATGACGTATCTAACGGGAACCATCAAGCATCAAAATTGATGTGTTGATACTTTGAGATACGAATAATGTATCGAATTCGTAAAAATGAACCAGGTGGATTCTCGGATTTGTGCAGGAAAAACATGTGCTGAACTAATAATGATTCAATAAGAACTTTATACAACAAGACTAATAATAGAATAGGGGGCAAAATATGCAAGAAATAGGAGTCGGCGATATTCATACTCACACCATGTATTCAGGATTCTCCAAATATTCGTTTTTATCATATCCGGATAGTGTGACCACTCCCAGGACATCAATTAAAGTCGCCGAAAAACTTGGGCTCGATGTTCTCTGTATAACGGATCACAACACGATTAAAGGCGCAGTTAAAGCCCGGGAGTACAATAAGGAATTAGTGGTGATAGGTGAAGAGATTTCTTCAAAAGGCGGAGAAATATTAGGATTATTCCTCAATGAGCAAGTACAACCTGGTTTAAGTGCCGAAGAAACGATAGAACAAATACACGGGCAGGACGGCATAGCCATTGCCCCGCACCCTTTTAGTGCACATTGTTCCTGTGTCGGGAAAAAAATGAACACATTAAGGTTTGACGGGATTGAAGTATTCAATGCATTACACAGGGATGGATATTCAAATGCTATTGCACTTGAAAGTTGTAACGGGCATGCGAAGCTTGGCGGAAGTGATGCGCATGCAAGTTGCATGATAGGAAACGGTTATACTTTATTTGATGGCAGTTCCCAGGAAGACCTGCGGGCTGGGATAAAGAATAAGCAAACAATTTATGGCGGAAAAGTAGCATCTCTGCGGGAGTTCGTCAATTATAGTACCCGGGTAGCATATGAATCGTCAAAGACCATCCTGAATTTTAATGGCGTAGAATGTCCCATGTCTGCAAGAATATCCAGGGTAAGAAATTCACGCAAAATATTATATTTGCTGGGTTCTATTTTGTATGCATTTTCACCAATGCCGGTTGTTTGTACCCTGATTGGCGATAGGATGTTGAAAAAAAAAGGACGCAGGATATGGAAAGAACAGCATGATCGCTGAATTATTATTTATTTTACCACAGGAAAATCAAGAGATGGCAAATATTTTATCTGTAATTTCGTTTCGAGTATGAGTATTTTGAAGCTTTGCCCCCATTGGTAACTATGTATAGCCATTCATAGACCGATTTTATCGTCCCGAATTGCTGGAACCTGCGCATTGAGAATCCGACCTTCATACGATCATCCAGCATCACACGCCCTATTTTTCGCATCCTCTGTGCAATCTCAAGGTCATCGCCTGCATCGATGCACCGGTACATGCCAGCCCTGATGAAGGCTTTTTTATCAAATGCAGTGTTGCATCCCAGCGTATAATACAGGGCGCGGGTATAATACCCGATCCGGGAGAAAGTGTTTGCACCCATAAGGGAGAGCTTGTGTTTTATCCCCTCTTCAATCGGATAAACAGTCCCATAGAGTTGAACAATATCTTGCGACTCGAAATCATTCTTTATTATCTCAAGCCATTCAGGAGGAATAATGCAGTCTGCATCGGTGGTAGCAATGATATCTCCCTCTGCACGCAATACACCGTCATTCCTGGCTCCTCCCACCTTTTTGCTTGTCTGGGTCATAACTTCATCCGCATATGCCCGTGCCAGTTCACATGTGCTGTCCTTCGAATTTCCATCAACTACGATGAGCTCGTATTCATCCCTACTAAGTGTCTGATGGCAGAGTGATTGCATACAAGCTGTAATGTTGGCTTCTTCATTGTAAGTGGGGATAATTACAGATATCATGATTCTATGAGTTTCCTATAAAGACTACAATGCATATCTGCAACATTTTTAATATCATACTGCTCGGTGAAGGCACGTGACCTAATAGAACAGCGCCTTAATGATTCATCATCTGTGATTCGCGCTGCCGCCTCCTCTATATTATTAAAGAATTGCACCACGCCTCCAAAAATCTCTCTGAATTCCGGTATCCCACGGGCAACTACCGGCAGACTGCAGGCTAGTGCCTCCAGGATTACCAATCCAAAAGTTTCTGCATAAGAAGGCATGAAAAATACATCTGCTCCACTGTACGCTTCTATTATATCAGGAATAAATCCCGTAAAAATAGTGTTCTCTCCACAGAGACATTTCATCTGTTTTATCTGGAGATAATCTTTTGATAATGCCCCATAGGGAACCCCGCCTACCCAGACCCACCGTATCCCAGGATACATTCTTGAGAGCTCAATAAAATCGTATATACCCTTGCGCGGCGTCTGCTGCGCCACAGTGAGTACCACTTTTTCATCATCCTCAATATTTAATTTTTCCCTGAAACTCTTTCTTTTTTCTTCATCTCTTTTGAAATAATCCAGATCAATTCCATTGGGTATCAACGTGGTAGGAAAATCCGGTAGCATTTGTTCGATTTCGCGCTGGCATGGGGCTGAAATGTTGATAATATGATCAAACTTCCGGTAGATATCGGGATAATAATTATTGATGGATTTGCAAAACGCCAGATTGCCTTCATTGACGCGAGGTGTGGAATGCGCAGTTAATATTTTGACACCATGGGAATATTTCCTGTTTAAAAGCGATAATGGTCCAAAAGTGTGGTAATGAACAACATCAAAGTCGTAACTATTCGAATTCCATGATACATCTACGTCCGGCATCTGGGACAACTGCCTGTAGAGTGTCTTTGCTACTGTTGAACATCCGATATATTTAAGAGAGAGAATATCCTCAGCAAAAATGTTCACTCGCATAATTATTCCTCGTAAAATTAAGTGCACTCCGGATACAGCCGTCCATATTGAGATATTCAAACTCTGCAAAACGTCCGACAAGTGCTATGCCTCTCTTCGCACAGAAGTCTTTCACTATAGCGATATTCCTTAAATAATCAATATCATAAATAACATATGCATATTTTTGCCGCTCCATGGCAGTATACATTACCTCATCAGGCTTGATAATTTTCATATTCTTTAGGGATTCTATCACATGGTTGATAATTTCCTGGTCTTGCATGGCTGATACCTGATCACCTTCGTGATAAGTTATCTCGACGAGGATTGACGAGTGTCCGGGAGGCGCCACCTCAGGACTGTAATTGGAAGGGAATGAGACCCTGTTAAATAAGCCTGACTCTTTTTCATGGACATACAGCCATGAAATATCCGGAACTTTTCCCTTTATGCCAATAAAAACGCAAGCGAGTGAGTTATACTTTAATTCATCACAGGATATCCGGACACGTTCGGGGACATCATCAAGGCATCTCAGAAGCTCCTGTAGTGGTATGGTTGATATACAGCGGTCAGCAGTGACTTTGTAGGTGCTCCCGCTGATAGTAAAAATTCCGTTTTTCTCTCTGATAGAAGATACGGGGAACCCTGTGCGTATTTTTTCCTTGATGGGCAGTGCAATTGCCCTGATTAATGCCTCTATTCCGCCTTTATTGGGATAACTGAAAACTGCCTGGTGGGTGTACCCCTCTGTCTCAATACCTATAGCTGATTTCATCACATCCTCCACGGGGGGGCGGGGAATGCGCCCTTCCACCCAGTGCAATGACATCCGCTCTGCTGGAAATTTCCAGATCTTTTCGTTATAAGGAATCAGGTATAAATCAGCGATGCCTTTCCCGAAGGTATAAATGATCCATTCACGAAAATTCTTGGGGGGTTGCAGTTCACCCTTTTCAATAGCAATCAGGGTCTTGATGAATTCATTGATACAGAAGAAGAGATCTTCCTTTGGAAGCTGATATAGCCCGTTTTCAAAGGGATATTTGATATATCGTCCTTTATAGAAAATTTTTGTATTGCGTTTGTTCTTCTGGCTGTTCTCACTGAGCACATCAAGCATAAATTTGAGGACTTCTGCATCCCGGCTGAAAATGATGTGTGAGCCTCCAATATCAAAAGTGAATCCGGAATCGCTCATGGAGCGGCATAATCCGCCATAATCAGGTTCTTGCTCAAGAACTGTCACCTCTTCACCCTTTTCATGGAGTAAGCGGGCGAGAGTGATACCGGTAAGACCACCACCCAGGATTGCTGTTTTCACGTCCAATAATTCGCTATTACTCCATATATTATTATCTATCGACATCTTCTATTTGATATTGAAGCTCTTAAGACACCGAAGAAATCATAAAAGGTGCAAGAAAAGAACTCATCGTTGTAATTATCAATACAATTTTTTTGTTGACAGCCTTGTTCATTTCGGTACTCCTGCTGATAGACAGGCTTCTGGCTACAGGCCCGGTCCAGCTTATTTTAGAGGATGGCAGGGCAGTACCGGTAGAAGGAGCTTCATATTTTTCATTAAATGATGTATTATTTTTCATCATAGCAGCATGGTTCGGAGGCATGGCTTTCCTTTACATAACCCTGTCCACACAGGAAAAGGAGATACCCGGGTTAAAACAAACCATCGCTGAAATCCCGGAAAATAAAAATACAGCCTTACTGGCTGTTAATCTGCTTGAGGGCGACGAGAAGATATTATTTAAGGAAATCCTTGGCAATAATGAGATATTACAGAGGGATTTGGTTTCAAAGACAGGTTTTTCAGAACCGAAAGTGAGCAGGCTTCTTGACAGGCTTGAGAGACGGGGATTGATAATACGCCAAAGGGATGGGATGGGAAACAGGGTTTTGGTAAAAAAGGGCTAGCCGTAGGATTATTTTCATTTTCTTAAAACTGCTTTCACGGGATTTTCAGGGAACTGTTATATGGTCTTTCATCCCTGTAACTGCTTATGAACTTATGGAAAGCACTGGCAATTGTTATGATCGCGCTGCTGGTTATTGCAGTAGGAATCAGATTTGTCTATATAGAGATACATACATTCCCGCTTAACGGGGAACAGAAAACTTTCGTAATAAACTCAGTTCAGGATGCACTGAAAAACGAGATGGGAGGTAACAACTATAATATTACAGTCCAGGATCACGGCAGGATAATATCTACTGCAAACGGAGATAAAAAGGTCGTCCGTGTTGTTCTCATTCAAGGAAATATCACCTTCACAGCTCTTGTTGATATGGATACGGGCAATATGGTAGAAAAGAACAAAATGGAATACAGCGGCTGGATGACAGAATATCAATATCAAAATACGGAACGCTGGGCACATAAGAGATTTTTCAGGGCGACATGAT
>JAPZAN010000140.1 GCA_027460605.1 Candidatus Methanoperedens sp. | reverse complement strand
AGGACGCTTCCGGGAAAGCATGGGATACCGGCATGGCTTATGCGAAAGGCATCGGCGCCACACGCGCCGGCGTGATAGAGACTACTTTCAAGGAGGAGACCGAGACTGACCTTTTTGGCGAGCAGGTTGACCTGTGCGGCGGCTGCACGAGCATGATAAAAGCCTCATTTGAGACGCTGGTTGAGGCTGGATACCAGCCGGAGATTGCATATTTTGAGACATTGCATGAATTAAAACTCATAGTCGATTTGATTCACGAAGGCGGCTTGAGCAAGATGTGGTATTACGTATCCAACACAGCAGAGTACGGAGGCATGACCGTAGGTCCGAAGATAATCAACGAGCAGTCGCGCCAGGCTATGAAAGAGGCGCTTCGCAGAATACAGAGCGGGGAGTTCGCCCGCGAGTTCGTGCTTGAAGGCAGGACGAACAGACCGGTGTTGAATGCACTTGAGAGACAGGAAAAAGAGCACCAGATAGAGAAGGTGGGGAAAGAACTGCGAGCCATGATGCCGTGGCTTAAGAAGGATTAAAAACCTTTAGCAAAGTCGAGGGGTATGCAAAGCATACCCCAACACGCCCTCCCGTTCGCAAAGCGTGTCGAAGACAGGCGTGACTCGGGCACTGCGCAAGCCGAAGTATCGGCTTACGATGGCAAATTGCCATCATTTTAGTTTGAATTAGTTCCCAAATTTTCAACCGGTAATATTCAGGTCACAATCACTTTTCCTTTCATGGTTGGATGGATGTGGCACTGATATTCAAATGTCCCTGTATCGTTAAATGTAAAGCTATATGTCTGTCCCGGGCTCAATATCGGGGAATCGATATCATTTCCTATTCCGGTTACAGTGTGCTGCACGCTATCCTGGTTGGTCCATGTCACCGTAGTCCCTTTTGCAATTGTTATTGTATCCGGGTTAAATGCAAAACCCTTAATCTCAACAGTATTGGGCGCCGCAGGTTGAGTCTCTGTTTTTGGTCCGTATGTGCAACCGCTTGCCAGTACAGCGATTATTAAAAAGCTTATTAGCCATATCTTTCCCATTTTTAATCCTCCTTTACAATACATTCACTTATGCACTACTTATAATTTTTTGCTTTGGAATTATGAGTTCGTTTGACCTGAAACGTAAATATGTGACATGATAAATCATGTTATTCTAAAAATTTTATTGAAAAACTATAAATATGGATATTATAACATATATGCTGCAAATAAATGTGATATATCAATTCACATTAATTTAGGAGATTTACTTGAAAATTGTATCAAAGCCTTTGTTGTATACACCCGAATGGCTGGTCTCATTTGAAAAAGAAGTGGCTTCCGAAATTATCCTGAATCAGGATACAGGCGAAGTGATTCGTGAATACAGGACGAGATATGGCATGTCTCAGGAACAACTTGGAGCTTTGATGGACCTGCGGCGTGAATCCATATCGCGTATTGAAAATGGAAGTGTGACGCCTACGTTGGGTTTTATCAAAAAATTCATTAATGCCGTATCTTTAATTGAGGCAATCCGTGTCGAGAGGGCGCAGCATAAGGAAATTGATGTTCATTTTCTTGAGAATCTGGCAAAAGAACTTGGTTTTTCACGTGAAGAACTTACGGGAATCATTAAAGTGGCAGTAGAAAGTTATGATAAAAAACTCATTAAAATTCAAAAATCGTTAAAGGAGAAAAAATAATGACAGATGAATCGGTTGTCTGGCTTGAAGAAGTTGGAAAAGAAGATATTACGATTGTGGGCGGCAAAGGCGCAAGCCTCGGCGAGATGTTGCGTTCTGAACTCCCTGTTCCCCCTGGATTTGCCGTAACAGCGCAGGCTTTTCGCAGGTTTATAGATGAAAATGGGATAAACGATGAACTTTTCAGCTCCCTTGAAGTGGATGTCGATAATGCCGATATTTTAAGGGATGCCGAGAAAAAAGCAAAAAAAATTATAATGGGAGCAAAAATCCCCGCTGATATGGAAAAAAGCATAAAGTCAAAGTACAGGGAACTATGCAAAAGAGAAGGAGATGAGGTTTTCGTGGCTGTGCGTTCAAGCGCCACAGCCGAAGATTTGCCTGATGCCAGTTTCGCTGGACAGCAGGACACCTTCCTTAATATCAAAGGAGAGCAAAACGTACTTGATGCGGTCAAGAAATGCTGGGCATCACTTTATGGCGCGCGGGCTATCTATTACCGTGTAAAACAGGGATTTGACCATCGTAAGGTCAACCTCTGTGCCGTCGTGCAAATGATGGTGGACGCGGAGAAGGCAGGCGTGATGTTCTCGTCCCATCCGTCCACAGGTGAGCCGGTCACGATTATCGAAGGCGCCTGGGGACTTGGTGAAACCGTGGTTTCGGGGTCGGTTTCGCCTGACTATTACTTAGTGGATAAAAAATCAAGGAACATAAAAGAGCGAAAAATCGCTACCAAAAATGTCATGCATACAAAAGACCCCAAAACCGGCAAAACTATTGATATTCCTGTGCCTGATGACAAGAAAAACGCAAAGGTGCTTGATGATGATGAGATATTGAAACTCGTTGATTTCGGAGATGTCCTTGAAGAGCTGTACGGCATACCGCAGGATATTGAGTGGGCGATAAAGAATAAAGAGATATTCATCCTCCAGTCAAGACCCATAACCACAATAAAAAAGAAAAAAGATACAAAAGAAAAAGCAGCAACATCAGCTATTCTTGAAGGGCTTGGGGCTTCCCCGGGAATCGCGTACGGCGAAGCAAAACTCATAAGCGATGCAAGCGAACTCGGAAAGGTCAGGAACGGCGATATTCTTGTAGCTGTGATGACCACCCCGGACATGGTACCGGCGATGAAACGCGCCGCTGCTATAGTGACTATTGTCCGATGGCATGAAAATCACTGTGGACGGTGAAAAGGGGCTTGTTTTCGAAGGCAAAAAAGAAGCTGCAATGCCTGCGGCAGCGCATCCCGAAAAGGCGCCTGTTTCTTTTGCCAGAACCAAACCCATTACGGCAACCGAAGTTAAGGTTAATGTATCCATTCCCGAAGCTACGGCGCGCGCTGTTGAGACACAGGCCGACGGCGTGGGATTGTTGCGTATCGAGCATATGATACTCGGTCTTCCCAAACACCCCAAGCAGTACATAAAGGAAGGAAAAGCGGATGAGTATGTGAATGAGCTTGTTTCGCGCATCCAGACTGTTGTGGATGCTTTTTATCCAAAGCCTGTATGGGTGCGAACGCTTGATGCGCCCACGGACGAGTTCAGGGCGATGGAAGGCGGCGAAGGAGAGCCGATTGAACCGAACCCGATGCTGGGATACCGCGGCATAAGGCGCGACCTTATAGACACAGAACACTTCGAACTTGAGGTAAGGGCCTTCAAAGAATTAATCAAGCGCGGCTACAACAATATGGGCATCATGATTCCTCTTGTGCAGCATCCTTCGGAGCTTCGCCGCGCAAAGGAGTTCATGCTCGAAAAGGGGCTGGATATTAGTAAAATAGATATAGGCATCATGGTCGAAATCCCGGCTGCTGCGCTTATAATCGACCAGTTCATAGCCGAGGGGCTGGATTTCGTGAGCTTCGGCACAAACGACCTCACGCAATATACGCTTGCGGTTGATAGGAACAATGAGCATGTGGCGCATCTATACAATGAGATGCATCCTGCTATAATGAAGCTCATCGAACATGTTATCATTGAGTGCAATAAGGCTGGCGTGAAAACCAGCATCTGCGGGCAGGCAGGGAGCTATCCGAAGGTGGCGAAGAGGCTTGTGGAGCTTGGGATTACTAGCATTTCCGCGAATATAGATGCTGTGGAGGCTGTGAGAGATATGGTGGCGAGGACGGAATTGCAGTTGTTGCTGAAGGCGGCGAGGGAGAGGAAATGCCAATAGATACTGATTTTATAAAAGAATGGGGAAAACATTATGACAAACCAGATGTTGGCGGTGATTATCTAGAATATGACACAATCATAAGAGAAGTCGCTAAAGAAGTGATTAGTGGTAATATTACCAAAAAGACTTTTATTAAAATCTTAGACTGGAAAGCAGCTCGTGTAAAAGGTATAATGAAATTAGACAATTTTGATTTCTATGCAAAGGGTATCAAAAAAGCATTAGAAGCTTCAGAAGATGATAAATTATCTATTTTGGATGATTTATATGGAATCAATGTTCCAGTAGCATCGACAATTCTTCACTTTATCTATCCCTCCATTTTTCCAATAATGGATATTAGAGTAACTGAAGCCTTGTATTATCTTGGATATCTCAAAGCAAAATCTCGTACACAAAAGAATTATGACAATTACCGTAAAGTTATCTCTAATATTGCACAAGAATCCAAATGTTCAATTCGTGAGATAGATAGAGCTTTGTTTGCTTATCATAAAATTAATGTTCAGTCAAAACATAATATTTGTCAGATAAAAGAAGAAATCAAAGATGGTAATAAACTATTATTTTATAAAGAAACCGAAAAACAGTCTATTTCTTTTGATGATGCTTTTCGTATATTGCAATTGAACGGTCATGCAAGAATCATTTCAAGTAGGGGCACTAAATACGATGTTGAAGCTTGGAGAATGAGAGATGGTAAACCTGCTATACGAGCAAAACTTGTACCACCAAAGACTGGATACATTTACATTCATGCTGACTGTTGGGGAAAATCTATCACGTGCCAGAACACGCGTGCTGGAGGCGTTTACAATGGTAAGAACAATATTTATACCTGGCTCAAAGATTATTCAAGTATTTAATCTTCGATTCGCCTAATCATGTTTTATCCGAAATTCTTAATATCCCAAAACGGCATTGAATAATTATGAAAGTGAACACAGAACACCTCTTTAAAAAAATCATTTCTCTTATTAAAAAACACGGCGCAAAAAAGATAGCCGTCTTTGGCTCATACGCAAGAGGCGAAGAGAAACCAAAAAGCGATATAGACATTCTTGTAGAATTTTCAGAAAGGAAAAGTCTGCTTGATCTTGTGGGAATAGAGCAGGAGCTGTCCGATGCACTTGGTTTGAAGGTCGATTTGCTGACTGAAAAATCCATAAGCCCTTATTTAATTGGCAGGATTAAAAAAGAAATGAAGGTAATTTACGAATGAAAAAAGATGATATTGTTTATCTGAGGCATATTTTGGACGCCATATCTCGAATCGAAGAGTACATCAAAGGACTGAACTATGATGATTTTATGGATAATCATCTGGTTCAGGACGGCGTGGTAAGGCAGATTGAAATAGTAGGGGAAGCCACAAAAAGAGTATCTACTGAGATGAGAGAAAAATATCCAGATATACCATGGAGGAAAATGTCTGGAATGAGAGATAAGCTAATTCATGATTATCTTGGTGTGGATTTAGATGCCGTCTGGGATACGGTCGAAAAAGACATCCCAGTTTTGAAAGATGAAATACAGACTGTCATTAAGGAACTGAATAACCTATGAGAACCCTTACCGACCTCGATAAAACCATCCTCGCCAAACTCGCGCCCGAACTTGAAGGCGCAACCGGACCCGCGCCCGGGCATGACTATAAGTTCATCCTGCTTCCGGTCTCGCATAAGTTATCAGAATCCCCTGAAGATTTCGCTAACAGGGTCAATAAATTAACTGACGAGGAGCTAAATTATTTAGTTGAACTGATTTTAAAAGGCGATGAAGATGTGCGCTCGCTGGCAGAAGGGGATGCGGATGCGCTTTTTGAACTGATAGGGAAAAGATTGCCGGAAAAGGCAAAGGAATTAATCAAGTAACTACAGAAGCTATAAAAATAGGTTCATATTAAGTTTGTACACAAATTCAAAGAAAGTGTGTTAGGTGCTTTAGTTTATGTTAGTAGAAATTCGCATAGGGCCGGGTAAATGGAAATTAAGAAACATTATGGGGGAAGTGGGCAAAAAATGCAGAATCAGACAAGGAAAAAATCAGGATGTGCCGCATCTAACAATTTATGGCCCGTTTTCTGCGGATAGATTTCAGCTTGAAAATATAAAAAAATCAATAGCATTTGTTGGAAATGCTTATTCATATTTACCTTTTTTAATTGACGATTTTGAGGTAAAAGAAAGTCCTAAAGATAATAGTTGGATATTTGCTTTTAAAGTTGTACCATCCGAAGACCTTGAAAAACTCAAATATGAACTTGCAAAGGAATTAAAAAAGATTGCACCGTCTCCCCAACCATGGGATAACTGTGATGATTCTTGGTTTCACATAAGTTTAGCACTTCATTTAAGTAAGTTTGAAGCGAACAAAATGTGGTCTTTTTTACACGAAAAAGAATACTCTGTATTGAATAAAATTCTTTATTTATTTGGATTTAAAAAATCAGATAAGAATTCAAAAAAATATTTTTATTTACCTATGAATGGGTTGAGAATAACATTGCTCAACGATATGAGAAAAATAATTTGTGAGTATGATTTACTGCAAAGAAGATGGCTATCAAGAAGGGAATCATTGGATAGATATGAATATAAACGCACATTAAAACTATTCAGGATTAAGACAGGAATAGAAGATTATTATAATGAAAAACAAATTATAGAGGAAAGCTCAATATACTTTATAGGAGACCTTCATTTAGATCATGCAAATATCATAAATTATTGTGCAAGACCGTTCTCTTATTCTGATATAAATGAAATGAATACTGTATTAACAGTAAATTGGAACAATAAAATTAAAACCCATGACATTGTTTATTTTCTTGGTGACATGGCATTTGGAAGGGACTCCAAATCTTCAGATTATTATCTTAAACACTTAAATGGTAATATTGAATTTATAATAGGAAGCCATGACTTGAAAGTTAGAAATTCAAAGCCATATGAGGTGCTTGATTATAAAAATTATAAATTTCTTATTATACATAATCCAGATAAAATACCTATTAAATGGGACAGTTGGGTAATCCATGGACATAAACATAATAATGATTTAAAAAATTACCCTTTTATTAATGGCGAAAGAAAAACAATTAATGTAAGTGCTGAATTAATAAATTATAAGCCACTTAGTATTGATTTCTTACTTTCTTTGAATCTTGATTCTATAAAAAGAATGGATACAATAAGCAGCGAACCTCAGAGATGGTAAATCAGGGCATTCTGCCGTATTGATTTTAACACACCGGAATCTTCCCGTACGCCAGTTCCATGCAGAACTCCTGAATATTCGCAAGCTCGCTGTCAATAACCTCATTCACCTCTTTTTCCACGTCCTCCAGCGAGCCGCGCTCCATAATCACCTGCGCCGCCGCTATCTTGGGCTGGTCTATTGGCTCGCCAATCTGGCTCAGGAGCCACACATAAACTTCTTTGATATCGGACACATTTGTGTAAATCTCGCTGGCAATCCTGTGGCTGAGCACATTGTATATCTTCCCCACATGGCTCACCGGGTTTTTACCCGCAGCGGCTTCGCTGCTCACCGGGCGGTTAAGCGGGATGATGCCGTTCACGCGGTTCCCGCGCCCCACCTGGCCTGAATCGGCATCCTCAGCCGATGTTCCTGTGACTGTAAGATAAATCCCGCCCATGCCCCGCCCCTCTCTGTCAAGAGTATTAAGATAAACTGAAGTTTCAAGGTCTGTTCTTTCAGCAGCGTAGGTCTTTATCTCCTCCAGAAGTTCATCTTTTTTCCTGAAATACTCACTTTCGGATTCAATGAACCTGTCAACGAGAGGGTCGGCGATGGTTAAATGAAGCTCGCTCTTTTCGCGCAAGCCCATGACTTTAATATCCTCTCCCGATTCGGGAAATCGTTTCTTAAAATCATGTGAATTCAAAAATCGCTCGGTTTCAAGCACAATTGTCTCAGTCGGCGTCATCGGGGCATATCCGACTGCTGCCGAAGTATCGTTTGCTCCCAATATCGCACCTTTCCTTTTGAAGATATCGGTAAGTTCTGCCGAACCATGGGCAAGCTCGACCTGATACTGGACAGAATCCGAATTCACGAATCGCAGGTTGTCCTTCAGCCATTGTTTTGCGGCATCTATAGCAATGTTATTGACATCGATGATTTCGCCTTCCACTTCAAATGTCGCCCTGTCCCCGAAAATCAGGCGCATCGGTTTCAGTATCACACCCCCTCCGAATTTTGTCTTCACTTCCCCTGCCACCAGCATCCCCTTGTCGATATTGTGGTGCATGATTGTCCCGAACCTGTTCATGTATTCCTTGCAGAGTTCGATTGAGACCTGGTTCATGATGGAATCGCAGATAAAATCGGGATGCCCGAGTCCTTTTCGTTCAACCACTTCGACTTTCCGCTCCATTATCGGCGTGGCGCCGAGTTCTTCTATTTCGATGTTTCGCATATCAGTTGACCCATGTTCAAATACAGTTGACAATGCTTTGCGTTCTTTGCGTCTTTGCGGTGTTAGTTCAATCTCACCGCAAAGGCGTCAGATAATTAACCACGGAGGACACAGAGAGCACAGAGATTTGTTATTTTTCTCTGTGTCCTCTGCGTTCTCTGTGGTTTTCAATCCGCGGTTAGTTTTTTATTTGACCTGAGGATAAATATCTCTCGGTCAATATCTCATAATTCCTCAGGGTATTTTTTATGAGCATGATATCTTCTTCTGTTATCGTCCTTATATGTTTGCACGGCACTCCCATAACCACGCTCCTTGCCGGGATTTTATGACCGGGCGGCACTAATGCCCCGGCGGCAACGATGGCATATTCCCCGATTTCGGCGCCGTGCAGTATTGTGGAATTCATGCCTACGAGCGCATTGTTTTTGACAAGGCAGCCGTGCATGACGCACCCGTGCCCCACGCTCACGCCATCGCCTATCTCCACATTCCTGTCATCCGAATGTATAACGGCATTATCCTGGATATTACAGCCTTTGCCAATGTGGATTTTTGCCCTGTCGCCGCGGATAACGGAGTTAAACCATACGCTTGAGCCTTCCCCGATTGAAACGTCCCCGATGATGCATGCTGTTTCTGCTATGAAAGCGGTTTTAGCTATTATGGGTTTTTTACCGTCGAATGAGTATAACATAATTTCTTTTGCCCTTGCAACCTCCCATTCATAGAAGGATTTTGTCGCATAAATAGATTATTCAAATTCGAGAGGGTTTCAATTCGTGTTGGTAATTGCCCTAATGTGCAACACTTCTTACTTGATTGTCAAAAACAACCCGAAATAAATTAATACGGGGTTCGTAAGTTTATTTGAATAATTCTTTTATTTTTAAAATATCATCAAGATTATGTGCTCCAATACCTAATTTTTTTTGGCAATATTGCGATAATTTATAATCTCTTGTTAATATCTCACCATCATTAGTTTTAGCAGCAATTATCAAAGAGGTGTCTGTAAAACCAAATTTAAATAGCTCATCTTTTGATGCGAGAATAATATTTTTTGATACATAAAATTCTTCCACGAACATTAAGAAGAAATGAATGTTTGTTTCAAGTAAATCTGAGAAATGTTCTAATTCATAGGCATAATTTGAAACTTCAGATAATACTCCTGGAGTAACTATAATTTTGTTGGTATGAAGGAGGAATTCTTTAAGAATCGTAAAGTCTTCAAATGTATAATTATATGTCTTAAGTCTCTTAAATGTTGATATTAAAGTCTTGTCATAAGCTCCTATTAGAAATAACAAGAGTGGGATTGTATCGATTACAATGACCTTTGGAAATCTAACCATACTTATTTATATCGAGAATAATTCCATTTATCCCTTAGAGGTCATTCGCGGATAATTCCAGAGCGGGGTCATACACTAACACTATTTATATCCAGAATAGTTCCATCATCTTTAATCAATATTATGTAACGTTTCCATTTTCTTTCCCCGAACATACTCTTTATTTGACAATCGACCTTCCATATTCCTTCTGTTTGTTCCACTTTGTTCGTTTCGAATACAAAATATGTATTGCCACTACTATCCTCAAAATATTTTCTTGCAATTATTCCTGCATCTCTTGCATCCATTAAAATCACTCATTAAGTAATTACTTTAAAGTACTTATTTTTTTGTACCCTTTGCTTATATCATTTTTCTTGGAGCTTAATACCATACATCTCCCACTCTTGACGGTCAATTATTGTATATGGGCTAAGACGTTTCAATTCGTATTGATAATTATATACAATACCATCAAAGCTATCATTAGGATTGCCCTCCGCCCTAAATAGAGCACACAAAAGCGATTGTGCGCCTGCCCCACCAAAACATTCATTTTCTAAGGTCATTTCAATTTGCCAACACGAATTATAACTGTCATTAATTCGAATGTTTTGTAAATCCTAAAACCTTAAACTCAAATTGCTTCCAAAAACCGATAATTCTATTAATCATGCAGGTAATCACAGCGGCAATATGGAACTCCCGAAAGAATACGATTCTAACGCTATCGAAGAAAAATGGCTGGATACATGGC
>JAPZAN010000139.1 GCA_027460605.1 Candidatus Methanoperedens sp. | reverse complement strand
ATTTTCTATTGAAGACATGATATTTTTCAAATCATTAAGTTTTATGCCTGCAAAAGACAGGAAAATCATGACAAGCGGGAACAGAAGAGCAAGAACAAAAGGAAGATATGTCGCAATCTTTGGAATTGTTTTTCTCTGGTATATCAAAATATACAGGTAGATAAACAGAGAAGCCATAAAAATTGCAGCCCATATTCCGAAAACATATCGTAGGGAAGCAATTAAAGGTGAGCTACTTAGATGACCCAATTCACGGATTCCGAAAAAGATAAAGATCAAAAACAAAAAAATCCATGGCGTATCACCTACATTCCACAGGTTTCGATTCCTGTATGCTGTGAAGACCAGGAGGAGGGATGCCCACCAGAAGATATTTGAAAGAATAACATGGAGCCCCATGCTTTCTTCATTTCCATATATAAAGGGGGCAAGTATCATAAACCGTTAATCATTTTATCGGTATATTAATTTTGTCATGACAGGATATTGAGATTTTTTGAGAGAAGATTATTTCTTTTGTGAAGGACAGGTTAAACCCTTTTATTAAATTCAGATGTGCCTATGCCTGATAAAGATTTAATAGAATGGTCAATCATAGGGATTCTCATGGAATACCTGAATCTTCAGGGCAAGGTCTGCCCCTTTGTGTTATTCTATACAAAGAAAAAACTGGAAACTGTGCAATCCGGTGAAAAACTGGAAGTTGTAATCGATGATCCTACAGGAAAAGAGACCATTTCAGGCTGGTGCAAGACCCATCACCACGAGGTTCTGGAAATAAGCGAGTCTCTGGGCCGCATCAAAGTTATCATCAAAAAACATTAATAAACCTTAAGTAGAAAACGGTTCGTAATATTACTAACAATAGTTATGGATTTCGTAGGACTTGTACGGAAAAACATCGAAGGGAAGCTGCGGATAGAGGACGGCAATTGCGGCACAACCCATAAAGTATTAAAAGAAATATCCCGGTTAGGAGGAAAAGCCGTAACATGGGAGCGGCCTGACGGGGTTTATTCGAAGATAATTGATGACAAAGGGAATGTCGTGGGGGAGGGAGAAGGCATCACATGGCCTCCGGCAATCCTGTTCGCAATGGTGGAAGGAGGATTCTTCCCAAAGCACATAGAATCCGAATTGACCAAGTCCTTGCAGTGCATCATAGATATGGAAAAAGTGGCTGATATTTACGGTTACGGCAGGGTTGTTACGCCGGTGGCAGCGGCTTATAACGAGGTCTGGAAGAGCGGCGGCAGGGTGGCAATCAGGCGCAATTCATGGGGCGTCGAAGTGGCTTTTATAGACAAAGATGATAAGGAAATAGCAGTTGGCCCCATATCCTATTGCCCGACATGCGGGACAGCAGCGACTATCCCGCGGGCGCCGGAGCTTGCCGCGAAGATTAAAGAAGAGCTCAGGGATAAGCGGAATACAGGAAAGGAGAAATACGAGCGCGGGATTGAGAACTGGTTTTTCTTTAAGAACGACAGGGTGTGCTGCGAGATAAAGGAAAAAGGCGTCGTTCTTGGCAGGGCGCTTCGATGCTGCATTGCCTATGCGGGCGTGGCAGCAGAAGTGCATGCGGGAATGGCAGGACCGAAATGGGGCGCATTATTCAAGGAATACTGCAGGATATGTCCTGTTAAATTGTGCAGGAAAGGGAAGAATACAGGCGAAGAGGCGAATAACCTTCTAACCGCCCTTGAAAAAAAGGATATGAAAACCGATGTCAGGATGGATACTTATATCACGGCGATGGTAAAAAAGGACGGCGCGCTTGTTGGAGAGGGCATCGGTACGGTTTGCGCCTTCTCGTCGCTTCTTTATGCCGCTGCAAAATGCATACAGTTGAAGGCAGAAATCGAAGTGGTCAGGCAGTGAGCGGCGATGCATGAGATATCCATCGCCGGAGCCATTATAGATGCCGTACTTGATGCAGCCAAAAAAAATGATGCTAAAAAGGTGGAAG
>JAPZAN010000138.1 GCA_027460605.1 Candidatus Methanoperedens sp. | reverse complement strand
AGGCAGGTAAGAGCGTTAAAAGTCAGTAAAGCTTTTAATCAGTGAATTCATGTTAAGGGGGTATTATGATTGATATCGCTCTCCCAAAAGGCAGTCTTGAAGAGCAGACTCTTCTTTTGTTCAAACAGGCAGACCTTGAGATAAGGAAGACTGACCGCGAGTATAACCCGACTGTGAAAGACCCGAGGATACGGAAAGTTAAAATCCTCAGACCCCAGGAAATCCCAAAATACGTTGAGGAGGGTTACTTTGACCTGGGCATATCCGGGAAGGACTGGGTAATGGAGTCGGATGCTGACGTAGTTGAAGTCGCCGATATGTTTTACAGCAAAATGGGAGAGGGAATCGTGAAAATCGTGGTTGCCGTCCCGAATGAGCGGGATGTCAAAACTGCAAAGGATATTAAACCCGGAAGCAGGGTCTCGACAGAATATCCCAAACTCACGAGGAGATTTTTTGATAACCTTGGAATCCAGGTTGATATCCGCTATTCGTATGGCGCAACTGAAGCAAAGGTTCCCGAACTTGTGGATGTGATTGTTGATTTGACAGAGACAGGTTCAACGCTGCGCAAGAACGGGTTAAAAATCGTGGATATCATTCTTGAATCAAATACGAAGCTCATTGCGAATAAGAAATCCTGGAAAGACCCGGTGAAGCGCAGGGAAATTGAGGAGATTAAAATCCTCCTGCAGGCAGTACTGGAAGCGCGCGGCAAGGTTTATATTGTTATGAATGTCCCCGAGTCCAAACTTGACGCAGTCGTGAGCGGGCTTCCTGCCATGAAAAAACCCACGGTCTCAAAACTCTATAAATCTGATTATTATGCGGTGGAAACCGTGGTAAGCAAGAGCGAGATAAATATACTTATCCCGAAACTCAAGAGCCTCGGCGCTGAGGATATTCTTGAGATGGACATTGCAAAGATTGTGCATTAAGAACCGTAGTATGGCTAATAAAAACGGTCAAAGCCCAGCGTGTACTAACATTTATAAATATCTAAGCCATTAGTTTAATTGGTGTTTACCTTGGAAGTTTCTCATAGCAGAATAACCCAAAACAAACAGATTAAAATTCCTGACAAATTACTGGATATGCTGGGTCTGAAATCCGGAGAAGAAATTAAAATGACAGTGGTGAATAAGAAACTGATAGTAGAGGCATCATCTGACCCTGTTGACGGACTTTCAGGAATAATTAAAATCAAAGAGACTGAAGCTGAAAAGCTTATAGAATCTGAAGAGTGGTATTGATTGTCTCTAACCCAAGTTCCAAATAGAACAAATGTGTATATTGATGCAAATATATTTCTTTTTGTGGCGTTGAAACAGAAATATCTCGAAGAAAGCAAACATTTTCTGAAGAAGGTACATAAAAAGGAATTAAATGGTTTTGTATCGATTGTAGTTCTTGATGAAGTGCTTTTTAAACTTATTCAGGCTGAAGCATCGGTTAAATTTAACATCCCTATAAGCTCAACTGTGCAATTCTTAAAAACGAATCCTGACAAAATGCAGGAATTAACTAAATGCTGGGATGCTATTGATAAGATCCTATCGTTGAACATCACCATCTTGAATGCCCCTGAAGATTTCAGGCTCGTTATGAATTGCTGCAAAGAATATAAATTGCTAACACGAGACGCTCTGCACGTTGCTGTTATGAAAAAACACGGTTTGCCTCATATTGCAACTGGCGATGGAGATTTCAAAAGGGTCCCGGGAATAACTGCCTGGATGCCTTAATACTGTGGATTGACGATGTTAAAAATCACCACCCCATCCCGCCTGCATTTAACCCTTATCGACATGAACGCAAGCATCGGGCGCGTGGATGGCGGCATCGGTCTCACGCTTGATGAGCCTGTTATC
This sequence comes from Candidatus Methanoperedens sp., assembly GCA_027460605.1. Classification (GTDB taxonomy): domain Archaea; phylum Halobacteriota; class Methanosarcinia; order Methanosarcinales; family Methanoperedenaceae; genus Methanoperedens. Next base: position 5,832 of record JAPZAN010000138.1, on the reverse strand, counting down.
AGTATCAAAGCTGAAAAATCTGACACGTTCGAAATAACAGGGAACAGCGAGCATCTTGAACGAATGAGAAATAGCGCCGCTTTGCTTCTTCCTGCTGGCGAAGGAATTCATATCAGCATAGAAAAGGATTATCCTTCGCATGTTGGTCTTGGCTCAGGGACGCAGGCTGCGCTTGCGGCAGGCATGGCTGTGAACATGATATACAACCTCGGCTTGAGCGTATATGACCTCGCAATAAAAGTGGGGAGAGGAGGAACAAGCGGCATCGGCGTGGCTGCATTTGAAAATGGCGGCTTCATACTTGACGGCGGGCATAAATTCAGCGAGAAAAAGGCATTTCTTCCATCGGCGGCTAGCAGGCTTCCCCCGGCGCCTGTATTATTGAGAAAAGATTTTCCTGACTGGGATATCGTGGTTGCAATACCGGAGCAGAAAGGGGCGTCAAGCAAAAAAGAGATAAATATATTCAAGGAAAAATGTCCTGTGCCCCTGCCCGAAGTGGAGAGGCTCTCACATATTATCCTGATGCAGATGCTTCCTGCGCTTGCAGAAGAAGATATCATGACTTTCGGGAAAAGCATCAACTCAATCCAGGAGATTGGATTCAAGAAAAGGGAAGTTGAACTCCAGCCTGTTTCTTTAAAATTGATGGAGGCGTTGAGGGATGGAGGAGCTTACGGCGCAGGCATGAGTTCTTTCGGTCCAACCGTGTACGCATTCGGCGAGGATGCGGGGAACCTTGAGAAAATAACGAAAGAATTTTTGGGGGAGAAAGGGAAGGTCTTTACCACGAAGGCGAGTAACGAAGGCGCAAGAATAGAAAATAGTTGACTTAACATTTATCTATATTAGCCGATATGAAAGACTTTAAATCGATGTTTTATGAGGTAGCATAATCCAATGGTCGAATCAGACGCACATAAAAAGTATGAATTCAAAAGGACTCTTGAGGTTCTGCGCAGCAAGCGCGGCAGAGGTACGGAACTTATCTCGCTGTATATACCTCACGACAAGCAGATACATGAGGTAGCCGCACAGCTAAGGGAAGAGTTCGGTCAAGCCTCCAACATCAAATCAAGAGTGACAAGACAGAACGTGACGGGTGCAATCGAATCGCTGCTTTCAAGGCTCAAGCTGATACCAAAGGCGCCCGAGAACGGTGTTGTGATTTTCTGCGGCGCCGTGGATATAGGCGCAAACAAAACCGATATGGAGACATACATAATCGAACCTCCTGACCCACTGGTGTCCTACAAGTACCACTGCGATTCATCATTCCTGCTCACGCCGCTTGAGGATATGCTGCATGAGAAAAAGACATACGGTCTCCTTGTTCTTGACAGGCGCGAGGCGACTGTAGGTGTGCTGCGCGGCAAGCACATCGAAGTAATGGCTCACCTCACTTCTAATGTCCCGGGAAAGCAGCGAAAAGGCGGCCAGAGTTCGCACAGGTTCCAGCAACTTCGTCTCATTGCGATCAATGAATTCTATACCCGCATAGCTGACGCTGCAAGCGAAGTCTTTCTGGGGATTGACCAGAAGGATTTCGAAGGTGTTTTCATAGGCGGGCCATCACCCACCAAAGAGGAATTCGAAAGCGGCGAATTCCTTCATCATGAGATACAGAAAAAAATCCTGGGTCTTTTTGATGTTGCTTATACTGATGAATCGGGCCTGAACGAGCTCTTTGATAAATTGGGCGAAGCTCTTCAGAATGTCGAGGTGGTACAGGAGAAGAAAATCGCGGAGCGTTTCTTAAAAGAACTGGTAAACGATACCGGTCTTGCCTCATACGGGGAAGAGCAGGTCAGGAAGAATCTGCAGATGGGGTCTGTCGATACGCTTTTGCTTTCAGATCAACTCCGCAAAGTGCGCCTCACCATAAAATGCAGCAACTGTGATTTTGAGGAGAAGAAAACCATTACGAAAAAACTTGGGGATGAGGAATACCAGCCCGGTAATTGCAAGAAATGCGGGTCAAGCCTTAAAGTCGCTGAGTCTGTGGATATCGTGGAGGAGCTTTCAGCCATAGCAGACCAGATGGGAACGAACACTTCTTTCATTTCGAGTGATTTTGAGGAAGGAAACCAGCTGCTTACGGCTTTTGGCGGGATAGCGGCAATATTGAGGTTCAAGACAGGGATTTAAAATTTCAATCCCTCCAAGGTCTGATTTTAACGTTGCAGGCAAACTATTCTTACCCCTGACCATAGCAAGTTTCAATCCCTCCAAGGTCTGATTTTAACGATCTCACCGGGAAGGATCACGAGCATGTCAAGCCTGTTTCAATCCCTCCAAGGTCTGATTTTAACACTTGAACAATTTTAACTCATGCGGTGGTTTTTAATGGTTTCAATCCCTCCAAGGTCTGATTTTAACGTTCGAAGATTTTCAAGGTCTCTGCCCGTATCCTGCGTTTCAATCCCTCCAAGGTCTGATTTTAACGGAGAAACAAGGACGTATTGAGTTTGCTGAAGTGGAGTTTCAATCCCTCCAAGGTCTGATTTTAACTTCCGGCGTTTGTTTACTACTACGTCATTCTTCCCGGTTTCAATCCCTCCAAGGTCTGATTTTAACTAGATTTTTGATTGCTTGTGGGGAGGCAAAAATTATGTTTCAATCCCTCCAAGGTCTGATTTTAACATAGACGGCTTCTCAGATGTCATAGCATCCATCAAGGTTTCAATCCCTCCAAGGTCTGATTTTAACTGACAAGTCGAATGACAGGATTGCACTCCTGAAACTGTTTCAATCCCTCCAAGGTCTGATTTTAACGATGTCCGTAATCCCTATGCTATTGTCAAGAACATAGTTTCAATCCCTCCAAGGTCTGATTTTAACGAGAAAGTGAAGCCTGCAAGGATAGAGGAAACATGAGTTTCAATCCCTCCAAGGTCTGATTTTAACCAGGTTTCCGAGTTCCTCGATGGCTTTGTTGTCCACGTTTCAATCCCTCCAAGGTCTGATTTTAACAGGTCTGACACCGTTTCAGGTACTCGCGCCTCCCATGTTTCAATCCCTCCAAGGTCTGATTTTAACAATGAATGTCTGTGTGAATCGTATTCATCTCATGACGTTTCAATCCCTCCAAGGTCTGATTTTAACTCGGGATGTCCTAACTTATAGCCTTTCCAAAATGCCGTTTCAATCCCTCCAAGGTCTGATTTTAACTGTACTTCATGCTGAGGGCCTTTCCAATACTAGCTGGTTTCAATCCCTCCAAGGTCTGATTTTAACTAAGGTCGAAGGGCGCATTATCCAGATATATATCTTGTTTCAATCCCTCCAAGGTCTGATTTTAACTATTGAATTAATTTTAAGTTATCCTGTGATAACTTTGTTTCAATCCCTCCAAGGTCTGATTTTAACGCAGGAACAGGAAGTCGAAATTTTAATACTTTATATGTTTCAATCCCTCCAAGGTCTGATTTTAACTTTAAATTATACTATTGGATTTAATGTTTATGCGATGTTTCAATCCCTCCAAGGTCTGATTTTAACAAACGTATAATATCCAGTCCCCGTTTCTGTGCTTAAGTTTCAATCCCTCCAAGGTCTGATTTTAACTATACAATAAAAAGTAATGTAAAAACATGTGACCGAAGTTTCAATCCCTCCAAGGTCTGATTTTAACTAGGTCAGAAAACACTCCAGACAACCCTCAATGGTTTGTTTCAATCCCTCCAAGGTCTGATTTTAACTAGAATTTTCATTATATTTTACTACAAATTCGATGTTTCAATCCCTCCAAGGTCTGATTTTAACATAAAGATTATGTTAAACAATTGGCTACTATATCGCAGTTTCAATCCCTCCAAGGTCTGATTTTAACGAGAAAGTGAAGCCTGCAAGGATAGAGGAAACATGAGTTTCAATCCCTCCAAGGTCTGATTTTAACAAAATGTGTATGTAGATTGAATTACATAACCCTCGCTGTTTCAATCCCTCCAAGGTCTGATTTTAACCATACGGATTTAATCCAGACACGCCTTATAACATTGAGTTTCAATCCCTCCAAGGTCTGATTTTAACAGGTCAGAAAACACTCCAGACAACCCTCAATGGTCTGTTTCAATCCCTCCAAGGTCTGATTTTAACGTTTCCTGTAATAACTTTTGGTGGTCAAGCATCGAGGTTTCAATCCCTCCAAGGTCTGATTTTAACCTTAAAGTAGCGTCGTAAACACCATCTTTAATGTCGTTTCAATCCCTCCAAGGTCTGATTTTAACTGAAATAGAAATATTGGAAAGAGCATCCTATTTCGGGTTTCAATCCCTCCAAGGTCTGATTTTAACAAATTAGAATACGTGTTTATTCAAATTTAGACGTTTGTTTCAATCCCTCCAAGGTCTGATTTTAACGGGGTCATTTTTTCCATTTCAATCCTTCGATGAACTGTTTCAATCCCTCCAAGGTCTGATTTTAACGGGTCTTGGAAAGACTACTAAAACAGATTTTGGAAAGTTTCAATCCCTCCAAGGTCTGATTTTAACCATCTTCACAGCCATCGACGATTAATCGTTATGTGTTTCAATCCCTCCAAGGTCTGATTTTAACTAATGCATCAAATATTATTTATGGTTTTATTGTAATGTTTCAATCCCTCCAAGGTCTGATTTTAACAGACTATGCGCAGTTGGGGCAGATGTCCCCATGTGCGTTTCAATCCCTCCAAGGTCTGATTTTAACCCATTGCATCCAAATAGAGAGCGATGTCTGCACAGTGTTTCAATCCCTCCAAGGTCTGATTTTAACTACACTGACCTGGTTGGGACTTATACTGTGGCTTTAGTTTCAATCCCTCCAAGGTCTGATTTTAACGTGGGTATCTTCTTGAGTAAGTGGACTTTTCGCAAGTTTCAATCCCTCCAAGGTCTGATTTTAACTAATTCAATTATGATGAATGGTTCTGTTCCGGCTGTGTTTCAATCCCTCCAAGGTCTGATTTTAACTGCTATTCTACGCTTTGGCGTCAAAGCGTCAAAATTGTTTCAATCCCTCCAAGGTCTGATTTTAACTATTAGTGTTTTTACTCCTTCTTATGACCCTGCAAGGTTTCAATCCCTCCAAGGTCTGATTTTAACGATTGATAGAGAACAATCTCCTATAATCTTATACTTGTTTCAATCCCTCCAAGGTCTGATTTTAACCCGGGGAAGAGAAAGAGGAAATAGTTGATGAGGAAAGTTTCAATCCCTCCAAGGTCTGATTTTAACTATTTGCAACGGATTAGCAGTAATAGCAGAAAAGATGTTTCAATCCCTCCAAGGTCTGATTTTAACTTCGGGCAGGACTGAACTATAGAGCTTCGTATAGCCGTTTCAATCCCTCCAAGGTCTGATTTTAACCGACAACACCATCATGATTGTGATTGCTGCAATAATGTTTCAATCCCTCCAAGGTCTGATTTTAACAATCGTCCTGCTCGAAGTGCAGGATCACAATGACCGTTTCAATCCCTCCAAGGTCTGATTTTAACATCCTCTCCGGGATGTTGTGGATATCACGAATCTCAGTTTCAATCCCTCCAAGGTCTGATTTTAACCTGCCTTGAAAAGGGCCAGTTGCAGAATATTGTTGAGTTTCAATCCCTCCAAGGTCTGATTTTAACCAAGCTTTTTTAAGCCTATTTTTGATTGGGTTTATTGTCATCTTCAAAACAATTTATGGGAATTGTCTACCGTTTTTCCCTTAAATCTAAATTGAACTCATTCCTCAAAAACCTTTGGTAAAAAGAATTTATTTATCGTGAATGTCAGGTTTTGTATAGCCTTTATAAAGATCCACGACTTTTTAGGATTCAAATCAAATTATCGTTGAAATTTCTGCCTT
>JAPZAN010000137.1 GCA_027460605.1 Candidatus Methanoperedens sp. | reverse complement strand
AACTTGACAGGAACAGGTTGAAGGAATTCCTCTCAAGCCATAACATTGCATATATAGAATATGAAGACGGCAGGTTCGCCCATGTCCTTATTGGATTAAATGACCACTGCGCAAGATTGGCAGCCGAAGAATTGACAGGAGAATGCGTGGAAATACTTAAGAAACATTATGATGTCAAACTGGACAAAGGGACTTTGCAAATAACAGAAAAAAAATTCAGTCCCAGACTTGCAGAATCCTATGGAATATGTGAAGGACCTATCTTTGGAAGATTGGCACAGGGCGAATCTGTGATTATAGATGGAAAAACTATAAATCCAGAGATGGTATATGAAATAAACAAAAGAGCCATTAAATTAGGTAAGTTAAACGATTGAAGGAGAAAAAGCATGGAATCTATAATAAAAGAGGCAATTTCAAGAGCAGGAGAATCACCATTACCTGTTGTCGGGGATACAGACCAGGAACTTGCGGAAATTTTGCAGGAATTAAAGACGAATATTGTGGTATTAGGATGCGGAGGCTCGGGCTCTAACACAATCCAGAGAATGTACGATGAGGGAATTGAGGGAGCGGAACTGTATGCGATCAATACAGACGCCCAGCATCTGTTGAATGTTAAGGTTAAAAGGAAAATCCTTATCGGGAGAAGCAGGACAAGAGGGCTCGGTGCCGGAAGCCTTCCCCAGATAGGCATGGATGCGGCCCAGGAGTCAAAGGCTGCAATAGAGAAAGCAATAGGGAATGCCGATATGGTTTTCATCACATGCGGTCTTGGCGGCGGAACGGGCACGGGTTCGGCTCCTGTCGTGGCGGAGATTGCGCGGGATGCAGGCGCCCTCTCAATAGCCGTGGTCACGCTTCCCTTCTCGGTTGAAGGGTCGGTGCGCATGGAAAATGCAGAAGCGGGACTTGAGAGGCTTCGCGATATCGTTGATACGGTAATCGTTGTACCCAATGATAAATTGCTTGAAGTGGTTCCCCACCTTCCCCTACAAACCGCATTTAAAGTCTGCGATGAGATATTGATGCGGTCTGTCAAAGGTATTACAGAATTAATAACAAAGCCGGGACTTGTGAATCTTGATTTTGCAGATGTAAGGGTAATTATGCAAAAGAGCGGTGTGGCTATGATAGGTTTAGGGGAAGCGGAAGGAGAGAATAAAGCTATAGAATCTGTCCAGAAGGCACTTCGAAGCCCGCTTCTTGATGTGGATGTCTCAGGCGCAACAGGCGCTCTTGTTAATGTCGTAGGCGGTCCCGATATGACAATAGCCGAAGCCGAAAGCGTGGTGAATGAACTTTATACCCGTGTTGATTCAAAAGCAAGATTGATATGGGGCGCTGCTGTAGAGCCGGAGCTTGAGAATGTCATAAGGACAATGATAGTGGTCACAGGCGTAAAGTCACCGCAGATAATGGGCAAAAGTACGGCAGGAAATATACACACTGCAAAATACGGAATTGATTTTGTCAAATAACAATTTTAAATGCCTGCATACATAAATGAGATTTTCAATTCAATACAGGGCGAAGGGCCGTATGTAGGCGTACGGCAGGTATTTGTCAGGTTTGAGGGGTGCCAGCTTCACTGTGGATACTGCGATACGCCGCAAACCCGGAATGTCTCAGGCTCATGCAGGATTGAGAAAACCCCCGGAAGCGGGGATTTCTATTCAGTCAAAAACCCCCTCGGCAGGGACGAAGTCGCCGGATTAATCCGGAAATTATGGTCGTCTTCAACCAGGCATGTAAGCCTGACCGGGGGAGAACCTCTCATCCATTCGGATTTTATCAGGACGCTCGATATCGAATATCCGGTTTATCTTGAAACAAATGCAGGGTTTCCGGAAAAAGCCCGGGAACTGAAAGACATTGTTGCGATAGCATCATGCGACATTAAGCTGCCTGAACACGATTCTACAGACCATTATGCTGAATTATTAAAAAACGAGCTTGAGACAATCTCGATATTTA
>JAPZAN010000136.1 GCA_027460605.1 Candidatus Methanoperedens sp. | reverse complement strand
TGAAAGCGGGAAGGGAAATTTCAGTGATCCTGAAGGAACTACAGCAAAAGAAAATGAATATTGCAGTTGTCGTGGATAATAACTTGAAGGTTATCGGGCTGGTTTCTATCGAGGATATACTGGAGGAGCTTGTGGGGGAGATATATGATGAATATGATGTGGAACCCAAACAAGAATTAAAGCCGCAGGGGTAGCCGGCGGGGGCGAAATTCCGAATCAGCGCCTGTTTTTTGAGCAATCATTATATGGATATGAATCCATTTTGAAAACATGACTGAATCGATAACAATCGAAATTCTCAGTAATCCAAAAACGATGGAAGCGCTGCACAGAAGCGACCTTGACATAAAAAATGGGCGGGTTAAGGAAGTAACCTCTATTGAAGAGCTACTCCGCGATTGCTCGGTAAAAGGAACCGATGACCAGACAAAACCATTCGATAAGTGCCCTGTTTGCGACGGGGAACTTGTAGAAAAACAAGTTGAGAAGCTTCTGAGAGGGGGCGACAACACCGCCGTCATCAGGGTCAGAGCATATGTTTGTCTCCACTGCGGGGAACGCCTTTATTTGCAGGAAACTGTCAAACGCTTCGAAGAGATAAGAAGAAAATCAACTGATAGGACAATCATTTCAGGTAATAGTATAAGGAACCGCAGATGAACGCAGATTTATAGCCAGCTATCAGTATTTATTAGGTTTCAACAGAACCCCCATGCAGAGCAATCCGCCTTAAGGGCGGCGCCGTCAAAAAGAAAAAAAATCAACAGCGAACTGAAACGAACTTGTTCGAACTCAATTAAAGTGCAGTAAGGCTTTTCTCGGCTCTTTTTGTTAAAACTATTCTATACATTGGAGCTTTTTCTCGCATTTAATGCTTTCCAATCTACATATTTACCCGTTTTGTATTCTTTTTCGCCTTCCCTGATGGCTTCAAGCTCATCTTCTTTTGGCTCAACTTCGGGAATCAGCAGGCTCTTCAAATCTCTTATTTCGGTTCTTAAAAGCTTGAGTTCTCTGTAAATGCTTTCATTTGTTGCTGCCATTTTCTTTAACCTCTGAATATTATGTGTTTTGAATATTTAAACCTGACTTAGTTACCACCACTTCATACTCTCCCCGAACTTCGCCGTCTTCTCCCCCGCATCCGGCTTCCTGAACACATATAGATGCTCATGCCCTATGAGGTAAAAGTCATACTTCTTCCCGAACCACTTCTCCCTCGTGCTCTTCATCTTCCACTGGAGCTTGATTATATCCTCGCGCAGGATGAACCCGGCTTCAAGAAAGCTCATGAGCACCCGCGGCGTGATGGGCACGAAATGCTTGCTGCGCCGCGAATCACCCATGAGGATGGCGCAGTGTTTCCCATGCTTGAGCACACGCATGCACTCCTGCGCGACCCTGCTCATTTCCGCGGCGAACTCGGCGATGTTATGCACGCTCGACAGGTCGCCCTCGCGGTTGTGCGAGTACGGGATGATGCTGGCGTATGGCGGATGGGTGGCTATTAAATCTACGGACTCGCTCTCTATCAGGTCAAGCGAGCGCGCATCCCCAACATACGTTTTAATCTCCGGCGCCTGGTAGTCAGCATCGAGCGGCGTATAAGCAAAATCCAGCCTGTTGCGCGCCACCATGACGGCATCGGGATTGATGTCCACACCCACGGCGCGCCTGCCCAGAAGCTTGCATTCCACAAGCGTAGTGCCGGAGCCAGCCATCTGGTCAAGCACAAGCTCGCCCGGCGCCGTATATCGAAGAATAAGGTTTCGCGGGATGTAGGGCGACCAGTTGCCCCTGTAATTCCCCACATGGGTAGCCCAGTCGCCGCGGTCGGGGAAGCTCCAGACCGTGGTGGTTTCGGGGGTGAAGGTGGAGGGGGCGAATTTTTTAATTTTGAGATGCGCATTTAAGGGAACTTTCACATTATTTATAACAACATGGTCGTGTTTTTTTAAAAATTTTAAACAATCCTGATGAGTTATTTCTTTCATTGAGGTATAAAGTGGTTTTTGTTCTTGCTCTGAATTTGAATCTTTTGTTTCCATTTCAACTTTGAATTCTATTAACTCTTAATATTTGTTTTCATTTACATATCTGCTTGTAATTAATCTGTAATCAAAGTGTAATTATTTATACCTCTTTAATCTATATGACTCTTACAGGTTAGGTGATTAGATGAAGATTAACGATTTAGCAAATCTGTTACGTGAAGCGTCAAAGGATTGTGAAAATAGGCAGATGTTTCTTCCAATTGAAGTCTTAAATGTTATCAATGGAAAAAAACAAGAAAAATCTTGGGAAAAAATCAGTATGGGGAAAGTAATGTACTATCTTGCTGATATGCTTGAGGAGTAATAGATTATGAAAAGGTTTGGTAAAAATAAGTGTCCAAAATGTGGGTTCGGGTCATTTGATACTGAGCCAAATCAATATCAAATCTTGGAATTTATTGATGGGAAATTTGAAGAAGTCAAAACGGAAGGCATTAATAAGAAGGATTTACGAATTTTCTGTCGTGATTGTGGTAGTGAAATCGATGAGCAGGAATCCATTAGACTAGAAAGAGTTGTTTTAAAACATCTGAAAAAGCCAAGACTCTAATGCAGTTTAAAAAAAGTAAAAACTTATTTATATATTTCTTCCATAATTGCATTCATTGACATATTTCTTCCTTCACCAGTAGGGTAGTTACAATCTTCTTGACCCCAAATCCACTTGTAAACTTTGAGAATTAACTCTGGAGCGTAACCATCTAATGAGTTGCCCAAGTCTGGATTTTCTTGTATTACTTCATCTGGCTCCTCTCCGGCATGAACTCTTTTTAAAGCTAAAATAACCCTTTTAGCTTCGCTCTTATTTTGTTCCATTTTATTTTTAAGATCATCAAAGATTTCATCGTGGCTTATTCTCCAGAGTTCGTTTTTAGACTCATTATAAATCCAAACCATAAAATCATGAATCTGCATTCGTCCGTAAACATTTTTTCCGCCAGGTTTGGTTATACAAATTTTCCTTCCATCGGAAAGGGTTTCTACCTCATATCCACTAAAAGGAATTTCTATGAGTTTTTTTCGGAATTCTTCTCTCGTAGCGTTTCGAATTCTTATAGGTATTTTATTAAGCTTGGCACTATAGATTGCAGGTTTTTTAGCCATGCTCAAAATATATTTGGCATACAAAATAAATATAGTTACATTTTAATTACATCACAATTGAAATTAAGTTTTAAACTACTGCGTAGTCCAAGACAAAATTAGATGATCTTTACTGTTATACTATTTTTATGCAAATCAATCGCCAAAATACCATAGATTAAGTCTATTAGGGTTATATTTTCGATTTTTCTTGTTATCAAATTCAGTAAATCTTGAAGGCGGAGGCTGAAATCTTCCGATACTCATACATAAATTATCAATTTCTTTATATCGACATATTGCTGCTCTGACCCACCCCAACAAAAATAATGTCGGCGGGTCAAATCGACTTTCACTTGTGTAATTGATTGCTTGTTCAACTACGAAAAGTTGCATCATAGTTGCAATAACCCTTAAGCTGTTCAATTTATGTTCAAATATATCTTCTTGGAATCTTTCCACTACAATATCTGGGTCTTCCCCATAGAAAATATCATCAAACGCTTGTGCAAGCTTTCTTTGTAAGTCAGGGCGACTTCTGACCCTCAAATCCAAATCTATTATCAATCTAAGGTGGTTAGGTCTAAAATGTTCGCTTCCCTCTTTCAACCAAATCTGAAAATTCTTTTTTGGGTCATAGTTTTGTCTCAGTCTTCGGGGAACCTCTGTGGGTCGAAAAACCGATAATTCCACACCTTCATTATCAGTAAGAATAACGTCATATGTTTCAAAGGGTAAGTTGATGACCCTCTGGATCATTTGCTCCATCCTCATTCTTACTTACCCCAATTGCTATTTTTCATAGCATATAATAAAAATAGTTTATAAATAAATATAGTTACATTTTAAGTATAGCTTGGTTACAGATTATTTTAAAATCAACAATTACGATTTAATTACAATTGTATTGTAACTAAGTTTAAACCACTTTGTAACCTAAATCAAGATCAGATGAACGATTGGGATTTAATAAGCTTTGTAAAATCAAGCGATAAAAGACTTCGTATTTTATCAATGCTGAAGAATTCAGTAAGCACACCAAGCGATATTTCATTAAAATTGAGCATTCCGATTAGTCACGTAAGCAGCACATTGAGCGAACTAATGGAAAATAAAATAGTAATTTGCTTAACACCTGAAAGACGAAAAACAAAGCTGTACAAAATAACTGAGAAGGGAGTGAAGGTTTTATCCAAAATTGATGAAATTACCGGAGGAAACATCGGTGATGAGTAACACTCTACAAAAACAATTGCTTTTTGATTTTCCCCCAAAAGAACCTAAAAAAAATATTTCCGTCCCCACATTTATCAAATGGGCTGGTGGAAAAACCCAACTGTTGAACCAATTTGAAAATTTTTTCCCAACATTTTTTGATAAATATTATGAACCTTTTTTAGGAAGCGGCGCCGTATTTTTTTATCTAAAAAACTTATACCCTGAAAAAGAGTTCTTTCTTTCAGATAATAACGCTGAATTAATAAATTGCTATGAGATTGTGAAAAATGAATTAGAAAAATTGTTAGATCTTCTAAAAGAGTATAGGTCAAAACATAGCAAAGAATATTATTACAATCAAAGAAACATAGATACAAGTGATTTATCAAAAATCGAACTGGCAGCGCGCTTTATCTATTTAAATAAAACTTGTTTCAATGGGCTTTATCGTGTGAATTCTAAAGGGAAATTTAATGTACCGATGGGGAGCTACAAAAACCCATCAATTTTCCAAGAAAAAGACTTAAGAACGTCAAATGGACTGCTTCAGGGTGTTACGCTTAAAACGATGTCATTTGAGAAGATAATTAAAATCGCACAAAAAAACGATTTCGTTTATTTAGACCCCCCCTACCATCCGCTTTCCCCAACTTCCAGCTTCACAAGCTATACAAGCATTTCATTTTCAGAAAAAGACCAGATACGATTGGCAGAAGTCTATCGTGAACTCGATAAAAAAGGATGTCTCCTCATGCTGAGCAACAGCTACTCGGAGTTCATTTTAGAGCTATACAGCGATTACAGGATTGAGCAGGTGAGCGCCAAAAGGATGATCAACTGCAACGGAAAGAAAAGAGGGGCGATACCCGAGGCAGTGGTTATGAATTATTAGAGTTCGTATCAGTTCGTTGTTAATTTTGTGCCGTTTTTAATGCGAAGCGGTCGCATCGGAAACCTATCGGCGCCGGGGATTTAATAATTACAGAGTGATAAATATGCGGCGCCTGATACCGAAAAACAGCTACGAGCTTTGTGATAGAACACGGAGCGCACGGATGACACAGATGCACACGGATACGCATCCGTGAAAATCCGTCTAATCCGTGTAAATCCGTGTTCGATGTCGGGCGCCGTGCACCGCGAAGGGCGCAAAGAGCGCAAAGCGAAGGCAGAAGAAGCATTTTAAAAAAATCTGAGGTTTTAATTCTCAGAAGCTAAAACTCACGATTCCTTAAAAGGATATAACTCAATCACATCCCCTGTCGAAAGCACCCTGATACGCTCTCCAAAAATTTCCTGTCTGAAGTGCTTTATGTTGTATGTCCAGATTCCTTCATTATCGGCAGCCATGGCAAGCGCAATAACAGGCGCATCGTCCTTATCATCGGTAAGTTCTTCCGCTTCCGGTATATAGGGACCGTAAGCATTGGGAGATACAGCCATAACGAACAGCCTTTTCACATCGTTAACAATTTCAAGCAATTCACTGTCATGAAGCTGCTTCTTATTCCATCTATCCCTGTGCTCCCACAGCTCTTCAAAACAGTGCTCAGGTGACATAAATACATCAGGATTTTCTTTGATGGTTCTCCTTGTGATGCCGTCTGTAAGAAGGAAAGAAAGCAAAACGTTGGTATCAACAATTATCATCTATCTCTTCTCAGACCGCCACTTATTTACAAGTTCTGCAATTTCTTCCTCTTTTAAACCTTTAACCTCAAGCTTCTTTAACTTATAAAGAACTCTTTTTCGCTCCATATTCTCAAGAAATTCCCTGATAGATGCCCTGAACCACTCGTTCCTTGTCTTGAAGCCAGAGATTTTTAAACTTTCATCCAGATCTTTAAGTATTTTTTTATCCAACCTGAAAATAATCTGAGTTTCTGCCATATTTATTGATATCATTTTGCTATCATATTAAATTTTCGCAGATATTATACTCTAACTCTATGCAGGATGCACTGAAATGTGCATGCTAACGCTAAAAGGTAGTCGCTTCGGCTGCCTATCGGCGCCAAGGGTTTAATATCTTAGTATTTATAAATATGTGGCACTATACACCGCGAAGGGCGCAAAGGACGCAAAGCGAAGGCAGCAGAAAGCATCTGCGTTAATCCTCGTTCGGTTACTTACTTCCTGACCGCAACTCTCTTCTTAATACCATCGAAGCAAACAATATACATTTTAAGTATCTCCATACCGATTAGAATCTCAGGGTCATCTGACATGACAGCCGGAACCTCATGCCTGTCGCCAAATATTTCAATCTTAACAGTATCAATAAACGACCACGAAAGTCCTGTAACACTCTGAATTCTAACAGGATATTGCTGCGATAATCTGAGCTTCTCCCATAGTTCTCTTGGAATCGCTATGCCATCAGAACCAGTATCAAGAAAAGAAAGGTATTTTTTTGAAACGTTAGAAGCTATGATTTTTATCGGAACAACTGGATCAGAGTCCACATAATCGTAACAGATTTCAGGGCTCAAGTGTCACCTGAAACGGTACACAGCTTCCTTGGAGCCTATTTTTCTAAAAGCGACAGTATTTTTACCACTTTTGAGTTTTTTAAGCCATTCAGGAATATTTTCCTGTTTTAAAATTCCAATAACTGTCTCATTTGTAAAGTCAATGGCAACAATGTCTCCCGTATGTTCTTTCTCCAGCTCTGTAGCATGTCTCATATAGATTTCATTAATTTTTGAGTCTATGTTGTTCAAATACTCCATATGTTTTATTATTTACACTTGTATTGATAAACTCTTTGTTGTGGCACCCCGCTCCACTTCTTCTTCATGGTTCCATTCAGCATGGGTTCGTTGTTTATGTTACACGGTTTTCATGTAAGACTGTCGCATCGGCAACATATCGGCGCCGGGAGATTAATATTTAAACAGTGATAAATCTTCGGCGCTTAACAACGAAAAGGAAAAACGCAAAATTACCAAATCTTATGGGCGCGCTATAAAAAATTCAATCTTTAAATATTGATTGTCTTCGTTAGCTCTTTTGTTGTGTACGCCCCCACCTTATCTTGCTCAAGCTCTTCCTCATTCATTTTGGATTTCTTCAACAGGAGTTCCTTATGCTTCGTTATCTCGCTGAAAATATATTCAGGCGCATGCAGTTCAAATACATCGCTGAGAATTATGTTTCTTGTAGTTGATTTTTTAATCAGAGCCGAAAAAATGATGTTCGAATCCAGTACAAATTTCATCTCTCAGCCTTTATTTTTTTGTAGAGAGCACGCTTTATGACATGATCGAGTTCATCTAAGTCCTCTTCTTTTAATTTGCTCTTTTCAGCAAGTAAATTTCCAATTTTTATTTCAGTAAGTTTATTTATGATAGATGACTCTACCCATTTCAAACCTTCTTTATTCTTTATTATCCAACTGAAATCGTTGGGGAGTTTGAGAACAACCTCTGTCATTTTTCACCCTGTAAACTTTTGTGTCTCATATCATATTCGCTCAGAAGTTTTTAAGCTTTTCTTTACTCCCCAAAAAATTCAGTTTTAATACATCATGCTCCAGCGCCGGATTATAGAGATTGATGAGCGGCGCAGTACACCGCAAAGCACGCAAAGAGCGCAAAGCTGAGGCGTCTTTGTACTAACAGGCGCGCTGGCACGCAGGCATTTGAGAAGCATCTGCGTCTGTATTCCTTGACGTGCGCTGCGGGATTAACTGCAAAGACAGGATTTACAGGATAGACAGGATAATTATATCCCGTAAATCCTGTTATCCTGTCAAAGATATTATGAGTTCGTACAAGTTCGCAGAGCAGGCAAAACCCACCATAAGAATTATACGGTTTTGAGCTTATAAGATGTTTGTGAATCGAAATGGACGCAGTTAAAGGCTATGAGATGACAAAAAAGGGCTTGTCGATTTCCCACAGCTTATTAGAAAGTGCAGGATTAGGGGACGAAGTAGAAGTATTTACCAGAGACCATACTATTATTGTTAAATCCAGACCCGAACTATGCGCAAGCCTGTTCAGATTTCCTGAGGTTAGTTGAAACAAATAAAATAAAAGGAATCATCACACCTCATATCATGGATGAGGTTTTGTTCAAGATACTCGTAGCGGAAGCCGCGCAGCACATTGAAAAATTCAATATACCAAACCTTAAGAAGGAATTGAAAAATGCCAGCTTTTCTTCAATGATTTACAAGCCGGTGAAAGAATATAGTGATTACCTGACGGAACTCACGTACGGCGGTTTGGAAATACTGACTGTAGATGCCATATTGGTTGAGAAATCAATAGACGGTGGAAGGCGATACGGCTTGCTAACTACTGATGCTATACATCTTTCCACAGTGGAACAGTATGGAATAAGCAATATAGCAACAAACGATTCTGATTTTGAGCGTGTGAAATCAATAAACATCTATAAACCTGAAAGGTCGGCGCCGGGGAATTTAATATCTAAATAGTTATAAATATGTGGCGCTATCACTGCAAAGCACGCAAAGAGCGCAAAGCGAAGGCATCTTTGTAACATCAGTCTATCTCAAAAAGATAGTCAAAATATTTCCATGCTCTGCAAAGCGCGCAGTTCTCATCAAAATCTGGACAGCGGGTACCCCAATTTTTATTCATCCACTCTATCATTCTCTCCTTCATGTATCCACTGCAATATTCGCACTCCCAGTATTC
>JAPZAN010000135.1 GCA_027460605.1 Candidatus Methanoperedens sp. | reverse complement strand
ACGGGAATACCATCGTTGCATCAGGATGTTGGCTGATTACAAGATAAACCCAGAAAAAGAGGGGGATTGATATGATACTTATATACAGCATGGGCTTGAACTGCTGTTTCATCATGTCCATCTGGTCGCCCATCATGTCGGCCTGCTGCTCCTGTAATTTTTTGACTTTCGATGCATTGTTCGATAGCTGCGCCTGCTTGAATTCTGCCTGCAGGTTCTTCATACGTTCCTGGACACGCTTCATCAATTCCCAATCCATCGTATATTTCTGGATAAGAGAGGCATAAAGTCCTGTAATAGCTGCAAGAACGAAAATTATCATATGCAAAGGAAGCCCTCCCAACAGCGGTTTCAGGAGTATGTCCATCAGCTTGCCTATTGCTTCTCTCATTCCGGGAAACATGATAATACCAAACATCAAAAAGATACCAAGGAACAAGGCAAGCTTATTTAGTGTTTTTTTAATCATAAAGCGACACCTCGCTTTATGCGGTATAGGGTATGCAACGCATACCCTTCTTTTGATAAAACTTTTCTAAAGTTTTTCATATTCCTCCAATTCCCTTCAATTCTCTTTTTATATCCTCGAATATCTGTGGAATTTCCTTGCTTCCATCAATTGTTCGTAATAATTTTTTCTTATTATAATAATTTATCAGCGGCTGCGTTTGTTTCTTATATACATTTAACCTGTTTCTTATAGCTTCAGGTTTATCATCTTCGCGCTGATATAATCTCCCTTTGCATGCATTGCATATATCCTCTTTCTCCGGGCGATTGAAAATAATATGATAACTGGCGCCGCATTTGCACATTCTTCGTCCTGAAAGGCGTTCTATCAGTTCCTCATCATCCACTGAAATATTCAGGACAAAATCCACTTTTTTGCCCGATTCTGTTAAAATCATCTGGAGCGCATCAGCCTGCGGTATGGTCCTGGGATAGCCGTCTAAAAGAAAACCTTTAGAGCAATCGTTTTTCGATAACCTGTCTTTTATAATGGTTATTAAAAGTTCATCCGGGACGAGTTCGCCTCTTGACATATAGGATTTGGCTTTTAAACCAAGGCTTGTGTTATTATTAATATTTTCACGCAATATGTCGCCTGTAGAAATGTGCGGCAGCGAATAATACTCTGATATTTTCTTGGCCTGCGTGCCTTTTCCTGCGCCAGGGGGACCGAGTAAAATGATGTTCATCTAAATCAAATCCCGTAATGGCGATGTGTATATTAAAGCTTATTCAAAATTTTCGGGGGCTTTTCATCAAAGGTATGCAGGAATTCCCTGATTTTTCAGGTCAAATCATTCAAGTAAATTCTTGCCTTTGGTAAAGCCAAGTATGGAAGCCGATACGATTACCAATACCACGATTATTACAGATATGTAAATAGTGGTTACCCTTTCCAGATTTTTAAATATCAGGTTGGATAGAAGGTCGGCAATCCAGATACCTATGATAAGTCCGAAGAACCCGAATATAATCGCATAGGCAGTGTTTTTGAGCATTTCTGGTAGTTTCATAATATTTCGTATGTAAGGGTATTTTTGGTATTAAATATATCGAAGGGATTTACTTGTATAAAAGGCAGCATTTTTACGATATGCGAACAGATTTACAGCTTCTTTCGGTCTCCTGTTCTGGATAGCGGCGGCGCGGGGCATGAACATGGAGGGGGGCTTGGGATTGCTAAGAGGTGGGGCGGCTGGGGTTAATGCGAGGAGATGAGGCTGGGAATGGATTATAAAATGGAGGTATGGTTATCACATCAAACCGATATTTATACAGTCGGGCTCATCAATAGGAGTTCCATGTTATCAAGATTATACGGGATTAAAAAAACATTGCCATGAGTCAGTTATATATTGCCATGAGTCAGTTATATATAAGATAATTCTAAATGAAGTAAAGTAGGTGAATCTCCGTTGCCAAGGTTAAGAGGGATTAAAGGAAAAGAAGCAATAAAAGTTTTCGTAAAAGCTGGTGGGATTGAAAAGAAAGGCAAAGGCGATCACGTTAATGTCAAGATGCCGAACGGACAAATTATAACCATCCCAAACTCTAAAGAAATCAAAATCGGTCTGCTCAAAGCAGCAATTAGAAAAGCAGGAGTAACCGAAGAGGAGTTCATGCGATTGTTAAAATAGGAGCTAAGAAAATGGAATATACTGTATTAGTTTATAAAGCAGAAGAAGGTGGTTATTGGGCAGAGGTTCCAGCCTTACCTGGTTGTTATTCTCAGGGCGAAACCATCGAAGAAACCATGAAGAATATAAAAGAAGCTATAGAGTCTCACTTAATAGTTTTGAAAGAAGATGAGACGATACCATCCGAAGAAGACTTCGTAATTGCAAGAGTTAATGTG